>JBKKBU010000421.1:0-8775 GCA_046713755.1 Mycobacteriales bacterium | reverse complement strand
ACACCGTGCCGTTCCTGCTGGTCAACGAGGCGACCGTGGGGGCGACCGTCGTGGACGACGGCAAGGACATCCTGTTCGGTGACGGCGGCCATGACTGGGTCGTCGGCGGGACCGGTCAGGACCGGCTCTTCGGCGGCTGGGGCGACGACCTGCTCGACGTGGATGACGACCCCGAGACGCTGTCCGGCACGAACCGCGCCCCCGACATCCGGACCTATGCTCCGTCGTTCGCGGACATGGCCTACGGCGGCGCCGGCCGGGACATCCTCATCGCCAACACGGGAGCGGACCGACTGATCGACTGGGTCGGGGAGTTCAACTCCTACGTGGTCCCGTTCAGCCCCTACGGTGCCGCCACCATCAGCCGGGCCGTCAGCCCGGCGATCCAGCAGTACCTGCTGGACCTGGCCGCCGCCTCCGGCGCCGACGTCACACGCGGCGGCGACCCGGCGCGCAAGGGCGAGCCCTTCGGCGAGCTCGGCATGGTCATCCAGAAGGACCCGGAGTGGCACGACCAGACGGGGGCGCCCGGCGACCCGCAGGCCGGCAACACGCAGGGCCCGCGGGACGTGCTGCGCTACGAGAGCTTCACCGACGCGGCCCAGGCCACGGCGGCCTTCGCGGTCGACAGCGGCTCCTGGTCGGTGCTGGCGGGCCGCTACGAGTCCAAGGCGATGCTCGGGCAGGATGCGCTGTCGATCTACTACGTCGACGAGCAGCTCCCGTCGTACTTCGAGGTCGTCGGCACGCTCAACGTCGACAAGCCGAGGGCCGGCTACAACGGCACCGCGTACGTCCTGCTGGACTACCAGGGCGCGACCAACTTCAAGTTCGCCGGCTACGACGTCAGTACGTCCAAGGTGCAGATCGGCCGCCGGACGGCGTCCGGCTGGCTGGTCCTCGCGCAGGCGAACCGGACGATGGTCGCCAACCGCGACTACGTCGTCATGGCCGCGGTCGACGGTCAGGTCGTCCGGCTTTACGTCGACGGCGTGCTGGTCCTCAGCTATGACTTCGCGTCGCCGCTGCTGGTCCCCGGCGACCCCGGCAGTGGTCGGGTGGACCCGCTGACCGACGGCGTCCTCGGCATCGGCTCCAACGGCTCGGTGATGCGCCTGTCGGAGATGAGCGTCCGCGTCCCGACGCCCGCCATCACGTTCGCGTCCACGGAGGAGTTCGACACCGGGTTGCCCGCGGGCTATGAGCGGATCACCGGCACCTGGACGACGCAGGCCGGGTGGTGGGGGGTCGCGGGCAGCGGCCTCGCGGTGACGTCGCTGGATGTGGCACCGCTGTCGGTCCTCGTTGCCGAGACCCGGGTGCTGACCACCGGCGCGGCCGGGATGGTCTTCGACTACTACGCGCCGGACCGCTTCAAGTACGTCGTGCTCGACGTGCTGACCGGTCGCCTGGTGATGGGGCACCGCACGTCGGCCGGCTGGTTCGAGGACGCCAGCGTCACGATCGCGGTATCGGCCGGGTCGGCCCGGACGCTGAAGGTGGTGCTGGACGGCAACAAGGTCACGGTGTCGGTGGAAGGGCTCGTCGTGCTCGTCCGGACCTGGACCAGTGTGCTCAACGACGGGGACATCGGGCTGCTCTCCCGCAGCGGCTCGTCGTCGTTCGCGTCGCTGGCCCTCGCCACCGATGATCCCGACCTCGTCCCTGCCTTGCCGTTCGTGTCGATCGGCGACGTGACCGCGCCGGAGGGCGCGGGCCCGGGGCCGCTCACGGTCACGCTCACGCTCTCGCGCCCGGCGGACCACCCCGTCACGGTGGCGTGGACCACTGTCGACGGGTCAGCGCGGGCCGGCAGCGACTTCGTCGCGCAGTCCGGGACCGTCACGTTCGCACCCGGCGAGACCACCCGGACGATCTCGCTCACGGTCCTCGGCGACGGGGTGCAGGAGCCGGACGAGGACTTCGTCGTCGCCCTGTCTGCCCCGCTGGGGGCCCTCCTGGGTGACGCCTCGGCGATGGTCAGGCTCCTCAACGACGACGTCTCCGCCGTGGTGACGGTCGTGGGCGTCGACCTGAGCGCGACCGAAGGCACTGACACGGCGACGTTCTCGGTGACTCGCGCAGGAGACATCACCGGCCCGCTCGTGGTGCTCCTCGGCTGGAGCGGCACCGCGGTCCTGGGTGTCGACTACGTCGTGACCGCGACCGGCGGGACGCTGTCGGCCGGGGGCGGCACCCTCACCCTGGCCGCGGGGACGAGCGGCGCCACCCTGGTGGTCCGGGCCCTCACCGACGCCTTCGCCGAGCAGCTCGAGACCGTGGTGCTCGGCATCCTCGCGAACGCCGCCTACGGCACGGGGTCGCCGTCCTCGGCCACCGCGACTGTGCAGGACGCCGGCTCGCTGCCGGTGCTGTCGGTGGCGGCCGTGAGCGTCATCGAGAGCGACCGCGGCACCTGGGTCGACGTCACGGTGCGGCTGTCCGCGCCGTCCGCCACTGCCGTCACGGTGGAGCTCCGCACCTATGACGGGACAGCCAAGGCGGCCAGCGACTACCGCAGCGCCGTTCAGGTGATCACCTTCGCTCCCGGGCAGATCGCGGTGACGTACTCGATCCGCATCCTCGGCGACCGGCTGAGGGAGGGAGACGAGTGGTTCGAGGTCCGGCTGTCGGCCCCGACCGGCGCGGTGCTCGGTGCCAGTGTGGGTCGGATCACCGTTGTCGACGATGACGGCGGCACCCTGCTGGCCGCCCGCCCGTCCGTCCTGGCCCGCGCCGACGGTCTGACACTCGCTGCGGCCGCTCCCGTGCTCGATGCCGCGCTCGCCCAGTGGCTGGCGTGGGGCGCAGGTGCGGCCGAGCTCGCCGGGGTGGAGATCAGGATCGTCGACCTCGACGGCCCACGGCTCGCCGAGACCGTCGGCTCGGTGATCTACGTCGACCGCGACGCCGCCGGTCACGGCTGGTTCGTCGACCAGACGCCCAACACGGCTGAGGAGTTCGTGCGTACAGCCGGCGACCTGGTGGCCCGGACCGGATCAGCCGCTCAGCACCGGATGGACCTGCTGACTGTTCTGCTGCACGAGATCGGCCACGCCCTCGGACGTGACCACGACGACCACGGAGTCATGGCGGCGACGCTGGAGGCGGGGACTCGGCTGGTGCTGAGGCCGGCCGATCGGGTTCGGGCAAAGCGGTCCCATGCACCCGTTACGAGGGCTAGCGTCCCACCTAGGTAGCGCGATCAGGCGACCGCAGAGCCTCGGGGGTGGTCATCGTTCGCACGGCAGTACTGCGACGGAGCCTCGGCGGTGTACTTCTCGCTGCTGCGCTGGTCGGATCCGCAGCTGTCGTGCCAGCGTCAGCGGGCGTCACAGCGGTCACCGTCGAAGCTGCGCCGGACGCTCCCGTCGTGGGCATCCCGTGCTTTCCCGAGTCGGGCCCCCGCGTGCACGTCCTCTACCTCTACGCCACCGGCCAGCCCGACGACGTGGGCGACCGGACGGCCGCGATCCGCGATTCCGTGGCCCAGGCGGATGCCGTCGTCGCGGCCAGTGCCGCCAAGACCGGCGGGGTGCGGCACGTCCGGTGGCGTACCGGGACCGCGTGCTCCCTCGTCATCACCAGCGTGGCGGTGGCGAAGGCCGACCCCGCCGCCAACCTCGAGCAGATCCGCAAAGCCGGCCTGCTCGCGGCCGGCGACGACGTCCTGGCCTTCGTCGGGCCGACGCTCGGCGCCTACACCGGCGATGCCACGCTGCCCCGCGATGACCGGCCAGGCCCGGACAACCTCAGCAACAACGGTGATCAGGTCGCCGCCATCGGCTTCTCGTTCTGGGGTGATGTGGAGGGCGCCGCCTCGCTCGTCGCCCGGATGCTCGGTGCGGTGCAGAGCGCTGCGCCGCACGCGTCCGCGGCAGGTCACTGCACCGACGGCAACGACCCGCTCTGCTACGACGACCTCACGATTGCCGCGCCGGTCACGACCGAGTGCGGACCGCCGCACCGCTACCTGCTGGACTGCCGCGGCGACGACTACTTCTCGACCGCCCCCGTCACGGGCAGTTGGCTCGCCGCCCACTGGAACGTCGCCAACTCGGTCTTCCTCGCCCGGGCCGAACCGCCAGCCGTGGACCCGGTCGAGCAGATCGAGGTCTCGCTCGAGGGCGTGCCATCCAACGGCCGCGTCGGGCCGCAGACCCCACTGACCGTCAAGGTCACCGACAGTCAGGCAGTCACCCGCATCGTCCTGGTGAGCGACCGGTCACCCGGGGTCCAGCCCATGACGCTGTCGGGTTCCACCGGGACGGGGGCGTTGCGCAGCCTGGCGTCCGCCGGGCCCGGGACGCTGTTCGCCCTCGTGACCGACAAGCTCGGTCGCGAGCGACGTAGTGCGCTGCAGGCGGTGACCTACGTCGGCGGGCTGACCGCCAGGGTGGGTGCGCCGGGCACCGCGCTGCGCGGCCCGGCCGACTACACCGTCGGGCTGGACCTCAGCGGTGATCAGCAGCTCACGAGCCGCTTCCTCCTCTTCGCCCCTGCGACCGCAGAACGCGCGGCGGTGGTGCTCGTCGACCGACCCCGGGAGTCCGACGTCACCACCTACACCGGCACGGTCGACACGACCAAGCTGCCGGACGGCGACGACCAGCAGCTCATCGCGGTCCTGGCCGATCCCTTCGGCGGACCGGTCCCCGGGTCGCAGACCCCCCTGACCGTGACGGTCTCCAACGCGCGGCCGGCCCTCGCCCTGGCACTGACGCCAGGGCAGGTCCTGACTCGTCCCACTCGACTGACGGCCACCGCCACCGAGGCCGTGACATCGGTGCGCTTCGTGCAGACCACCAGCACCTGCGCCGCCGGGCGCATCGTCGGCACCACGACGACGGCGCCGTTCGCGCTCGACTACGACCCGGCGACGGACTGGCGCGGCCCGCGCCAGCGATCGGCGCTGTGCGCCACCGCCGTCCTACCCGACGGTCGTACGACGACAGTCGGGCCCGTGCCCGTGACGATGACCCAGCCCGACTCGGTCGTCCTGCAGCTGACCGTCGGCAAGAAGCTCACGGTGGGGCTCAACCGGCTTCCGGTGGTGGTGCGGGCTCCGAGCAACCGCCCGCTGCGCTTCCTGCAGCTGCTCGAGTCGACTCCCGTCTTCGGGCGGGCAGGCGCGCTGCTCGTGTCGACGCCGGTGCCGGAGGGGACCCTCCCAACTCACGTCGAGCTGCTCGTGAACCCTGGTGCCCGAGGGGTCACGCAGCTGTTTGTGCGTGCGGTTTTTGCCGACGGCGAGGAGGAGTTCCTGCGGTCTCCGGGTGTTGCTGTCGAGGCGGTCGAGGGCCCTGCAGCCACCATCTCCGTGACGCCCAGCACGATCATCGCCGGGGGGCAGGTGCTCGTGCAGGGCTCGGCGCCACCCGGCGCGGAGCTCAAGATCTGGGTCGTACAGCGCCCGTCGACGGCGTACAAGATGGTGCGGTCTGGACGGGTGCCGCTCACCGGGAAGTACAGCGCCGTCCTGACACCGCCCTTCAACGGCAGGGTCTACGTCCAGGTGGTTGGCGGGCGCAACACCGCAGCGCTGCCCATCAACGTGCGCAGTCGCGTCAGCCTGACGCCGACGAGGACCGGGCTGCGCACCTACCGGTTCGCGGGGTCTGTGGTGCCCAAGCGCGCTGGAGTCGTGGTGGTCGTGGCCCGTAAGACGCCCGCCGGCGTGTTCGCGCTCACCCGGACGACAACCAACTCCGCCGGCGCGTGGTCGGTCAGCTACCGGTTCCCGGTCAGGGGCACCGTCAGCGTGCTGGCGGTGACCGTGGCGGACGTCGCCAACGCGCAGGGCTCCTCGACGCCCCGCTCGCTGCTCGTCTCCTAATAGGCCATCCGCTACAGGGTGGTCACACCGGGATGCGGCTGATTGGCCCTGAGCGGTGAGCCGCTCTCGACTCGATGCCTCGTGGACGGCTGCGACATGCGCGGCAAACCGGGAGGAACGAGAGATGCCGATCACGGCTGCGCGCATGCGTGCGCTCCTGTCCTGCGCCACGGCGCTGCTGCTGACGGGGAGCCTCGTGCCGCTCTTGGCCGCACCCGTCTTGGCGGCGTCTTCCGCGGCTCAGGCGGCCGTCGAACGTCCCGACTCGAAGGGCAAGGAGTTCTGGCTGGCCTTCCCGGGCAATCTCAGTCAGCAGTCACTGGAGCTGTTTGTGACCGCGGACCGCGACACGACCGGTCGGGTGGAGATCCCCGGAATGGCCTGGCAGCAGACATTCACGGTGACCAGCGGCCGCGTCAGTACCGTATCGCTGCCGCCCTCCGCGCAGCTGACCACGAACGACGGCACGCAGGCGCGGGGCATCCACGTAGTCGCCGCAGACGAGGTAACCGTCTACGGACTCAACCGCGTCCGACACACCACCGACGCTTTCCTGGCGCTGCCGACCGACATTCTGGGCACCGAGTACCTGACGCTCGGCTACCACAACGCCAACATCGTGAACGGGTCCCAGTTCGCCGTCGCGGCCGCGCATGACAACACGCGGGTCACGATCGTGCCGTCCGCGACGACCGGCGTCCGACAGGCGGGGGTCCCCTACGTCGTCACACTCGACGCGGGCCAGGCCTACCAGTTGAGGAACACGAGCGCGCCGCGCGACCTGTCGGGTACGCAGGTCACCTCCGACAAGCCCGTCTCGGTGTTCGGTTCGCACCAGTGCGCGAACATTCCGGACGGCGCCCGCTACTGCGACCACGTGGTCGAGCAGATGTTCCCGGTCAGCACTTGGGGCCGCAGCTTCGTTACCGTGCCGCTGGCCACACGCCGCTTTGGCGACACCTTCCGCTTCCTGTCAGCCCAGGACGGGACCGCGGTCAGGCTGAACGGCGTGCTGGTCGCAACCCTGGCGCGCGGCCGCTGGCACGAGCAGATCATTGACGGCTCCGCGCACATCACGGCGAGCGAGCCGATCCTGGTGGCGCAGTACGCCAACGGGAGCACATACGACGGCGCCGTCGCGGACCCGTTCATGATGTTGGTGCCGCCGCACGAACAGTTCCTCAACGACTACACGGTGTCGACGCCGAGCAGCGGTATCCAGCGCAACTTCCTGAACGTGGTGGTCCCCACCGCGTCCGCGGGCTCCGTGGTGTTGGACGGCGCCACCGTTCCAGCGGATCGCTTCACCGCGATCGGGACGTCCGGCTTCTCCGGCGCACAGCTCCCAGTGTCGATCGGCTCGCACCGGGTGCGTTCCCCTCGGGCCTTCGGCCTGTTCGTGTACGGCTTCGACGACTACGACTCCTACGGCTATCCCGGAGGGCTGTCTCTCAGCGAAGTGGCGACGGCAGCATCGCTGTCGCTCGAGCCGGCGACCGCCCCGCCCGCGGCCACCGGTACGCAGGCGTGCGTGACGGCGGTCGTCGCCGACGTCGCGGGCCGGGGGCTCGAGGGCGTGCGGGTCGACGTCGTCGTGGCCGGGGCCAACGACGACGACGGCTTCGCTTTCACCGACGAGCAGGGACGCGGCGAGTTCTGCTACGTCGGTCACGAAGCAGGCGAGGATGCGCTGGAGGCTCGGGTCGGCGAGCTGACCGACCGGGTCGTGCGCCGCTGGGTGGGTGCCAGCCGTGCTGACGCCAGCTACGGCTTGCGTCGCAGCGGGGGCTACGCAGGTGACCCGGTGAACACCGCCACCGGCAACTTCGTGGCGCAGGCGGTCGACGTCGATGCGCCGGCGACCGTTGACGGGCTCACGCTGACGCGCACCTACAACTCGCTCGACGGGCGCGAGGGTGCCTTCGGCCGAGGCTGGAGCAGCCTGCTCGACCTTGCCCTGGATGCTAGTGACCCTGCAGCGGTCGACCTGCGGGCCGCGGATGGGCGGCGGGTCACCTTCCTGTCCGACGCCGAGGGATACGCCCGGGCGGAGGACTTCGAGGCACGCCTGGTGCGGGACGCGGACGGCGCTTTCCGCCTGGCCGGCGACGACGGCTCGGTCACCCGCTTCGACGCCGCCGGGCGCTTAACCACCTGGACCGGCTGGGACGACCAGCAGGTGCGGGCGGTGCGGGACGCCGCCGGCCGGATCACCGAGCTGCGCAGCAGCACCGGGGCCGTCTTGGCGATGACACACGACGACGCCGGGCGCGTGACGCGCGTCCGCAGCGATGACGGTCGCGAGGCCTCGTTCAGCTACGAGCGCGGGAGCCTGGCTGCGGCGACGGGACCAACGGGAGCAATGACCCGCTACGGCCTGGACGACGCGGGGCGCATCACGAGCGTCCAAGACGCCACCGGCGTCGTCGTGGCGGACGTCGCGTACGACACTGCGGGCCGGGTGAGCACGCAAGGTTCGCCGGCAGGTACGACCTACCGCTTCGAGTACGGCACCGGCGTCACGACCGTGAGCGACGTCCGCGACGGAAGTGCGCTGCGCTACCGCCACGACAGCATGGACCGGCTTGTTGCGCTGGAAGACGCAGCGGGCGCCGTCCTGACGAAGGAGTACGACGCCGAGGGAAACCTCGTCGGCGTTGTGGACCGTGCGGGAAGCCGGACGGCGCAGACATTCGATGCACGCGGCAACCTGCTGACCAGCATCGAGCAGGGCGGTGAGCAGACGACCTGGGTCTACGACGCCGCGAACCGGTTGACCTCGACGACGTCGCCGACCGGCGCCGTGATCAGCTACCGCTACGACGGCGAGGAGCGGCTCCCCTCCTCGATCACGGACCCGAACGGTTCGGTATCGCGCTACGACGTCGTGGGCGGCCCGGGGCCCCCGGGCCGCGGCCCGGGGGGGGTGGGGGGCGGCG
>JBKKBU010000420.1:0-2984 GCA_046713755.1 Mycobacteriales bacterium | reverse complement strand
GGTGTGCTGGTTGCCCCGGTCCCCGTCGAGCTGGTCGACGAGCGGTTGACCACCGTCACGGCCACTGCAGCGCTGCGGGCCTCGGGCAAGAAGGGCAAGGCCGCCCGGTTGCTGGTGGACCAGGCCGCGGCGGTCGCTCTGCTCCAGGGCTACCTCGACCGCCGCCCGCCCTGAGACGAGCGTTGTGAAGATCGTTGTGAACCCAGCAGAGGCTCGTCCACGCTGGGTCGCCAACCTCCTGACTTCACGACGATCTTCACAACCTGGTACGGCGGGGTGCCAGCCCGCCAGGTCGGCGCGTGGATGCCCACGTAGGCTCGGCACGTGACAGATCTGCTCGACCTGAACGAGGAACGCCCCCGTCCCGGGCCCACGAAGCGGCTCCCGAAGCCGGTGGGGCTGCTGATCGTCGGGCTGGTGCTGCTGGCGCTGGTCGTCGGGGTGCTGCTCGGTGGCAAGGCGCTGGTCGGCAGCTTCCGCAGCAACCCGGACTTCGACGGTGCCGGCACCGGTCAGGTCGTGGTGCAGGTCCGCAGCGGTGACAGCGCCCGGGAGATCGCGGCCACGTTGCTGGAGAAGGGCGTCGTGAAGAGCATCGGCGCCTTCACCGAGGTCGCAGCGGACGAGCCGAAGAGCCGCGGGCTGCAGCCCGGCTTCTACCAGCTGCGCGAGATGATGAGCGCCGAGGCGGCGCTCACGCTGCTGCTCGACCCGGCCGCCCGCTTGCGGGGCCGCGTGACGATCCCGGAGGGGACCTCGGTCGCCGGCGCCCTCGAGCTCATCGCCAAGAACACCGAGGTGTCGCTGCCCGACCTCAAGGCGGCCGCGGCCAACCCCGCGGTGCTGGGGCTGCCGTCCTACGCGAGGGGCAAGCTCGAGGGCCTGCTGTTCCCGGCCACCTACGACGTGGAGCCGGGCACCAGTGCCGTCGAGGTGCTGCAGACGATGGTGCAGCGCTTCGACGAGGAGGCCGAGACGGTCGACCTCGTCGCCGGCGCGCAGGCGCTCGGCCGCACGCCCTACGAGATCCTCATCGTCGCCAGCCTCATCGAGCGCGAGTCGCGCGTCGACGACGAGCTGCCCAAGGTCGCGCGGGTGATCTACAACCGCCTGCAGAAGCGGATCCCACTCGGCATCGACGCCGCGGTGCTCTACGGCCTCGGCCGGCGGGCCGGCGGGCTCACCTCCAGCGACCTGCGCAAGGACACGCCCTACAACACCCGCATCAAGCAGGGCCTCCCGCCCACGCCGATCGCCAACCCCGGCGCCGCCGCCCTGGAGGCCGCGCTGGCTCCCGAGGACGGCGACATCCTCTACTACGTCCTCGCCGACAAAGAGGGTCGGCACCTGTTCACCGCTGATTACGACGAGTTCTTGCGGCAGAAGGCGAAGTCCCAGCGCGAGGGCATCTTCTAGGTGCGGGCCGCAGTCCTCGGCTCACCCGTCGCGCACTCGCTCTCGCCGGCCCTGCATCGCGCTGCGTACGCCGCACTGGGGCTGACCTGGAGCTACGACGCCGTCGAGTGCACCGCTGCTGACCTCGGATCGTTTCTGTCCGGTCTCGGTCCGGAGTGGGCCGGGCTGTCGCTCACCATGCCGCTCAAGCAGGCGGTGCTGCCGCTGCTGGACACGGTGAGCGACCTCGCCCGCGACGTGGCGGCTGCCAACACCGTCCTGCTGCGCGAGGGGGTCCGGCACGGCGACAACACCGACGTGCCCGGGATCGTCGCGGCGCTCCGGGAGGTGGAAGTCGGGCGCCTTGAACGCGCGGTGATCGTCGGTGGGGGAGCGACCGCCCGCTCGGCCTTGGCAGCCGTTCGTGAGCTGGGCGGCACGGACGTCACGCTGGTCGTGCGCTCGGAGCCGATCGAGACCTTGGCTGCCGCCGCGCGACTGGGGCTGGCCCCGCGGGTGCTGGCTGTGTCGGCCGTGTCGGCTGCGGATTTTGCCGACGCTGACCTCGTCATCTCGACCTTGCCGAACGGAGCGGCCGACGATCTGGCGGAGCACTGCGTCGACGTACGGCTGCTGCTGGACGTGGTCTACGCGCCTTGGCCCACCGCCTTGGCGCGGGCCTGCCGCGGGACGGTGGTGGGCGGCGCGGCGATGCTGCTGCACCAGGCTGCCCGCCAGGTGGAGCTGATGACCGGCCGGCCGGCCCCCCTCGAGGCCATGCGGGCGGCGCTCACACCGCGATGAGGACCAGCGAGGGGTCGATCGCGGCGATGTCGAGGGGATCGCTCGTCACAACGACGGCATCGTGGTCCCTCGCGGTGAGAGCCACGGACAGGTCCACGACGTCGGTGGCACCGGTGTAGGCGGCGAGGATTCCGATGCGTCGGGCCGCCCGGCCGTCCAGCGCGACGATGAAGGTCCGCGGATGCTTGAGCAGGCGGGCAAGGTTGGCCTGTCGGTCACCGGCGCGCCAGGCCTGCGCTAGCGCGCCAGCGGGGCAGATCATGCTCGCCCCACGATGCTGGGCTTCGGCGAGCCAGGTCGTCACCCGGGTGCCGTGCCGATCGAGCGCGATCAGGGCACCGGCGTCGAGCACGAACGACACGCTCACCCGGCGGCCTTGCGCTGCTTCGCCTCGTGCAGGGCGATCTGACCCTCCACGTAGGCAACGTCCTCGGGCGTCGGCTCGCCGTACTCGGCGATCCGGTCCCGGATGATCACCTCCAGGACGTCGTCCTCCCCGTAGTCCTGCAAGGCAGCAGAGACGTACGCCGAGACCGACCGCGCGCGGCCCTCAGCGACGGCTCGCTTGGCCGCTGCCACCTGCTCGTCCGGCAGGCTGATCGCGATCTTCGTGGTCATACCCGGATCATACCGCCGGCGGGCGGTTCTCGTTGGCTGTTGTGGACAACACGGCCGTGACTCAAGCCGGTCGCGCAACGTGACGATGGGACTTCATCGGACGGCCAGGCGCCTGACCGTCCCTGAGAGGAGCCACCGCATGTCCGACCTGCACACCGGTAGTCGTT
>JBKKBU010000419.1:0-7201 GCA_046713755.1 Mycobacteriales bacterium | reverse complement strand
CTTGAGCACGCCGCCCTTGGGGTGGAAGACCGCGAGGCCGGAGCCGATCTCGTCGGGGAAGCTGAACAGGTCGAGCTCCGCGCCCAGCCGGCGGTGGTCGCGCCGCTCGGCCTCCTCCAGCAGGTGCAGGTGCTCCTTCAGCGCGTCCTTGGACTCCCACGCGGTGCCGTAGATGCGCTGCAGCTGCTCGTTGGCCTGGTCACCGCGCCAGTACGCCGCCGCCGACCGGGTGATCTTCCACGCGGGGATGTCCCGGGTGGTCGGCAGGTGCGGTCCGCGGCAGAGGTCCTTCCACGCCGTGGCATCGCCGACAAGGTTGTCGTAGATGGTCAGCTCGGCGCCGCCGACCTCGACGTCGGAGCCGTCGTCGGCCGACCCACCCTTCCGCCCGATCAGCTCGAGCTTGAACTTCTCCCCCGCGAGCTCGACCTGGGCATCGGCTTCGGAGACCACCCGGCGGGAGAAGCGCTGCCGCTGTCGGGTGATCTCGTTCATCTTCTTCTCGATGGCCACCAGGTCATCGGGGGTGAAGGGGCGCTCGGGCAGGAAGTCGTAGTAGAAGCCGTCCTTGATGGGCGGTCCGATGCCGAGCAGCGTGCCGGGGAACAGCACCTGCACCGCCTGGGCGAGGACGTGGGCGCAGGAGTGCCGCAGGACTGCGCGACCGTCCTCGGAGCCGTAGGGCACCTGCTCGACGACGTCACCGGCGGCCACGACGTGCGCCAGGTCGCGCAGCTCGCCACCGACCCGCGCGACGGCGCTGTCGGTCACTCCCCCGGCCCGCAGCACCTCGCCGGCCGTCAGCCCGGCTTGGCCCGCCTCGACAGTGAGTGCGGCGGGCGACAGGTCGGTCGACAAGAAGGGCTCCAGGAGTCGCAGCGGGCGAGGGTCCTGACCCTATCGACGCACGCCACCTGAAGGAGTCGGACCGGTCGCGGGTGGGCGTAACAGGACTCGAACCTGTGACCTCACGCGTGTGAAGCGTGCGCTCTAACCAACTGAGCTATACGCCCGCGAACTGCAGCGCCGAGCCTACTAGAGGCCTCGCTAGAGGCCGACGGCATTCTTCGCGCTGTCGACCCAGCCGTAGTGGCCCGCAGCCCAGAACAGCACGCCCACACCGACCAGACCGCCCACGGTGGTGACACCCGACAGGACCGGCCGCTTCTTGGCCTGCTCCCATGCCTCGAGCCCACTGCGCTTCGCGCGTTGGAACAGCGAGTCGGCCCACTCGAACTCCGACGCCCAGATGTACAGGCCGAGCAGCATCGGCGGGATCGTGAGTGGTCCGGGCAGCACGATGGCCGCGACTCCGATGCCGACGAACACCGCGCCGAGCAGGAAGACCCCGGCCTTGAGGGCAACAGCACCACCCCGGGTACGACGTGCCTTTGCCCGCCAACCGCTCTGACCCGCGCGGGCAGCTCGCCCGTGGGGCTCGAGGAACTCGGTGAACTCGGCCTCGAAGCGGTCGTCCGACGTGGGGTCGCGATCGGGCATGGCACCATCCTGCCCGGCCAGCGGCGGCCCGGCCAGCGGCGCAGGCTCGGAACTCAGGCGACGGTCCCGGCAGCGAGGGCCGGCTGGAAGCTCGTGGGCGGCGCGGTGCGGCCCACCTCCTTGGTGACGGCCAGCCCCTGGAGCTGCGCGGCATCGGGCAGCCGCAGGTCCGACACCACCTCGACGTCGCGCGCCCCGGTCACGTCGAAGGTGCCGACCGCCTGGACCCCGCCGCCGACGGTCCGCTCCCACAGCACGTAGGTGGAGGACTTGCGGTCGTTCGCCGCGAGCGAGTCGACGACGAGGTGCAACCGGTCGCCGTCCACCACCGCAACGGCCGTAACGTCGTCACTCCCCGGCGCCCGCAGCGGCACGTGCCTGACGTTGGAGCCGTACGTCGAGATCACCTTCGCGACGTTGGCGCTGTAGGCGATCTCAAGCTGCTTCTGCTCCCGCAGGGAGACGTTCTGGGCGACCAGTGTGAGCACCAGGGCGAAGCCCGCCGCGACGGAGGTGGCCGCGACGAACCGCTTGGTCAGCTGCTGACGCGCGGCTCGGCGGTCGCGGGCGGCCGTGAGGTCGTCGAAGCCCGTGACCGACTCGGCAGCCGGAACGGGGAAGGTGGACGCCCGGTCGGAGGCCTCAACCCCCACCCTGATGCCCTCCCACAGACTGGGCGGCAGGACGGCCGGCTCGACGGCGTAGGCCAGGTGGGCCATCGTGTCGTGGTGGGCGGCCATGGCCCGCTCGCAGCGGGCGCACGCCAGCAGGTGGTTCAGGAAGACCTGCTCGTCCTCCGGCTCGAGTGCCCCCAAGGCGTGGCCGACGACGAGCTCGTCGTAGGCCGCGTGGCGGTCGGGGGCGGTCATTTCTCGTCCTTCGGGATCTGGTCGGTGTTGGTTGAGTTCGGCGCCCCGGTCGAGCCCGCCGCGGCGACGGAGGCCGTGACGGCCGCCTCCGAGATGCCGTCGAGCGAGTCCCGCAGTCGGCGCATCCCGGCCAGCATCCGGGTCTTCACGGTGCCGAGAGGGGTGCTGGTCAACCCGGCGATCTCACGCTGCGTGTAGCCGCCGAAGTAGGCCAGGGTGAGGGCCTCCCGCTGCGGCGCGGGCAGGGTCTGGAGCGCGGCCCGGACCCGGCTGCGCCTCAGCAGCGACCAGACCTCGTCGTCGACGTCCGGGCCGTCGTACTCCCGGCCCTCGAGGACCTCAGCCGTGGAACGACGCTTGCGGAGGTTCTCCTCGCGGCGGACGGCGTCAACGGCCTTGTGATGCGTCATCGACAGCAGCCACGTGGAGAAGCCGCCCCGCGCGGCATCGAAGCGCGACGCATCCCGCCAGACGGTCAGGAAGACCTCCTGCACGACGTCCTGAGCGAACTGCTCGTCGGCGAGGATCCGACGGGCCAGACCGAAGCAGGCCCGGCCGTAGCGGCCGTAGAGCGCCTCGAGCGCGCCGCCGTCGCCTTCGGTGACGCGGGCCACGAGCGCACGGTCGTCCAGGCCGGCGTACTCGTCGTCGCGGACGGTCCCGGAAGCGGGCACGGCGGACCGCGGACCGGTCGCCGGCCGGCTGCGCGGCACTGTCATCGTCGTCTCCACGCCAAGTGTTCGTGCACGGGCCTGATCCGGATGGCTTTGCGTCATGGACAGGGGGCGGTGGCCTCGGACACAGCCGATCCGCACCGTACCTCGGCTCCGACCACCCAGCGACCCAACGCCCCTCCCACCCGAACCGTCCGGTTTGTCCGAAAACATCCGGCCGAACGGGTGGTAAGGGTTACACCCCTCTTGCGCGGGGGACCACTCAGGTCCGAGGGTCGTCTCCAGCGACCACCCGCCCTGCGTCCCGGAGGTCACCGATGGCGGCCCGCCCCGTCAGCGTCAGCACGGAGCTCCGGCTCCGCCTCGTCGTGCCCGGCGCCTCGTCGCTGCCCGTGCGGGCGGCGATGCGCTACGACGCCGCGGACCCCTACGCCGTCTCGGTGGCCTTTCACACCGGCGCCTCGCACCCGGACCCGGCTGCTGACGCTGGCGACGCCGTCGAGTGGACCTTCGCCCGCCAGCTTCTCACCGACGGCGTCATGGCCCCCGTCGGCGAGGGCGACGTGCAGGTCTGGCCGGCCCAGGGCAGCGACCCGACCGATCGCCGCGTCGTCTGCCTGTCGCTGTCCTCACCCTCCGGCCGCGCGCTGTTCGAGGTCCCCCTGACCGAGCTGGTCGAGTTTCTCGGACAGACCTACGAAGCAGTCCCCACCGGTTCCGAGAGCGGCCATGTGGACGTCGACGCCGAGCTGGCCTTGCTGCTGTGGGCCGAGCCCGACACCTGAGGCTCGGTAGCGGGAGTCTGCTAGGTTTCTCGATCGGCGGACGTCGCTCACAGTGGCTGTCGCACGCGGACGTGGCTCAGTTGGTAGAGCACAACCTTGCCAAGGTTGGGGTCGCGGGTTCGAATCCCGTCGTCCGCTCGGTAAGGCGCCTTCCGGGCGCTTTCGCTGGTGCCGGTGCCTCGCGGCGCCGGTCCCGGCCGGGTGGCCGAGTGGTTTAGGCAAGGGACTGCAAATCCCTGTACGCGGGTTCGATTCCCGCCCCGGCCTCTCGCCGACACCGACAACTCCACAGCACGGACGATTGGCGCAGTCTGGTAGCGCGCTTCCCTGACACGGAAGAGGTCACAGGTTCAAGTCCTGTATCGTCCACTCCAAGAACCCTCGGGAGACCGGGGGTTTTTGCATCCCGACGCAGCCCGCGAAACGGTAGCGGACTTATTGCCGACGACGGGGCCTTTCGGGCGCCGGCCGAGCCAAACCGAGTATCTCGCGTGGTGACGGGTATTCCTGATCCAACAGGAAGCCGGCAACCATGCAGCTCGACGACCGACAGTGGCCCATCGAAGAAGCCGACCTGCGCGAGAGCCTCGAAAAGGCGTACGCCCAAGCGCGCAGCGACGTCTACGACGCTGAGGGGCGCCTGCACCGAGGGCACCTCACCCGCCACCAGCGGCGGGTCTTGGCCGGCTACGTCGCGGCCGAGGCACAGCTGCGGCACTTCCGCGATGCTCGACTGGCCTCCGCGGGTCAGCTGACACGGCATGAGCACTCCGCGCGGTTCACCACCGACAGCTACCCGCTGCTGTAGCGACGGCGCTGCTCCGGTCGGACTAACGAGACTCGGCCGGACACCGCGTCGATTCCATCCGCACTGACCATGGTGCCGAGGCCGTCCGCCCGCCAGGATGGTGCGAACCGGACACGTGATGGCACCGCGGCTGCCAGCCGCCCGACAGCTGAGGGGAAGCATGAGCCCGACCTGCTGCGGCACGCACCTTCAGGTCTTCCGGCTCGCCGACGGCGCTGACGAGGCAACCGCCGCGGCTCCGCTGCCGATCGAGCTGCACCGCTGTGGATCATGCGGCAGCCGCGCTTACCTCCGGGGCGCGCAGGTGCTGGCGCCAGACGTCGCGTTCGCCGCCCTGGCCGGCACCTTCCGGCGGGTGGACCGCCCGGCCAAGGTGGCCCGGGAGGCTGCGATGCAGCGGGCCGAGCGGATCGCCGCCAGAGCTGCCGCGCGCGGCGACGAGCCCGATGGCTCCCCTGCTGCTGCGCCCACCCGGGCTGCCTCGCACACGGTCGACGTGACCGATCTTGGCGATCTGCTGGCCGGCTGGACGATCCTCGGCGTACCTAGGTAGTCGGGTCGGCCGCGAACTGACCGGCCTGCCGCACACGTTCGCCCGACCGTGACGTGACAGACTTCCCCCGCCTGGGGTGGCGTGCGTCACAATGTCAGCCTGGTCACCCAGAAGGACAGCGCCCTTTCACGGCGAACTTCTGGAGCACCGACTGCAGTGAACCCAACACGGCCGTCCTGACTCCTTGGTGTCAGGGTGCCCGTGCGCACGCGATCCACCCCAAACCAGTCAGCAACGAGGCCGGCCGCATCAGCGCCGGCGAGGAGGTCCCGTGGCCAGCCCCACCCGTGGCGACGCTGCAAAGCCCGCTGAGACACCGAGCGCTCCTACGGCGCGCTCGGTCTCGGCGCCACAGCAGTCCGCCGAGCCGGCGGGTCGCGTCGAGCGCCTCAAGGCCACCTACGCCGCCTGGAAGCGCAAGCGCGCGGCCACCAAGGGCCCGGGCGGCAAGGGGCTGTTCTTCGCGCTGGTAGCGAGCCTGCTGGTCCTGCTGTCGGTCTTCGCCACAGCCCTGGTGCACGTGAACTCCGGCCCGGAGGGCCGCGAGGTGCAGTCGTCGGAGTTCGAGGCCCTGGCCGCCGGCGGCCGCATCGAGTCAGCCACGGTCCTCAACGAGGACAACGCCATCGTCCTGCAGCTGCGCTCCGTCGAGGATGCGCAGACCCTGCGCGCCGACCGCAAGGACGGCGGCAACCCACAGGTCGTCAACGTCCCGGACGGCCGCGTGCAGGTCGTCAGCGAGTTCACCTCGGGTGGCGCCCAGACCCGTGGCATCTTCGACTCGCTCAAGCAGTCCGGTGCGTCGTACCGCGTGGCCAAGCAGGATGGCAAGGCCCGCATCCGCATCGTGGCGGAGTTCCTGCTCCCCGTGCTGATCCTGGCGAACCTGTTCGGTCTGCTGTTCGTGGGCAAGGGCTCCGGCGGATCCGCGATCGGTGAGGTCACCAACTTCGGCAAGGTCGACGACGGCAGCCGCACCGGCGCTTCGTCCATCACGTTCGCCGACGTCGGCGGCGCGGACGAGGCCGTCGTGGAGCTCGCCGAGGTCCGCGACTACCTCAAGGACCCGGCCAAGTACAAGGCGCTCGGCGCCGCCCCGCCCAAGGGTGTGCTGCTGTTCGGCCCTCCCGGCACAGGCAAGACGCTGCTCGCGCGTGCCGTCGCTGGTGAGGCGGGCGTGCCGTTCTTCAGCGTCGCGGGCGCCGAGTTCGTCGAGTCGCTCGTCGGCGTCGGCGCGGCCCGCATCCGCGACCTGTTCAAGCGCGTCAACGCCGTGGCCCCGGCCATCGTGTTCATCGACGAGCTCGACGCCGCCGGCCGCAAGCGCGGTGCGGGCGGCGGCGGTGGCGGCAGCGACGAGCGCGAGCAGACCCTCAACCAGCTGCTCGTCGAGATGGACGGCTTCGACGTCTCCACCGGCGTGGTCGTCATCGCTGCCACCAACCGGCCCGACATCCTCGACCCGGCCCTCATGCGCCCCGGTCGCTTCGACCGCCACATCACGGTCGAGCGCCCGGATGCCACCGGCCGCGAGCGGATCCTCGCCATCCACGCCAACAAGAAGCCGCTGGCCCCCGACGTCGACCTCGCGCGCCTGGCCGACCGCTGCCCTGGGTTCACCGGCGCCGACCTGGCGTCCGTCGTCAACGAGGCGGCACTGCTCACCATCCGCCAGCACGGCTCCCTGATCCACCAGAAGGAGCTCGAGGAGGCGGTCGTCCGGGTGCTCGAGGGCCCGCAGCGGCGCGGCCGCGTGCTGACGGCGGACGAGCGGCAGCGCGCCGCGTACCACGAGATCGGGCACATCGTCGTCGCCGCGACCCTGGGCCGTCACGAGGACATCCACCGCGTGACCGTGCTCAGCCGCGGGCGGACCGTCGCCGCCGCCACGTTCGGCGACAGCGAGGCCACCCTCCTCACCCGCAGCAGCCTGCACAACCAGCTCGTCGCCACCCTCGGCGGCATCTCAGCCGAAGAGCTCGTCCTCGGCGAGGGCTCGACCGGCGCCGAGC
>JBKKBU010000418.1:0-4214 GCA_046713755.1 Mycobacteriales bacterium | reverse complement strand
TGCGGGTCGAGGATCGGCCGCAGGCCCCGACCCTGCGGGGCAGCACCCTCGACGGCCAGACCCTCGACCTGGCCGACTACAGAGGCAAGATCGTGGTCCTCAACTTCTGGGCGTCCTGGTGCGCCCCATGTCGAGCGGAGTCGAAGAACCTGGTCGCGGTCGCGGCGGCCACCGCGGCGGACGGCGTCGTGTTCGTGGGGGTCAACATCAAGGACACCCGCACCGCGGCGGCCCGCTTCGACGAGGTCAACGGGGTGACCTACCCCTCGATCCACGACCAGAAGGGGGCCGTGCTGCTGCGGTTCCGGTCGCTGGTCCCGCAGACGCCACCGACCACGCTGCTCGTCGACCGGCAGGGCCGGATCGCTGGTCGTTTCATCCGGCCCGTCACCGAGACCGAGCTACTCGGCCCGGTGCAGGTGCTGGCCCGGGAGACCTGATGGGAGTTGCCGACTCCTTCGTCGACGCCGTGACCGACGGGCCGCTGCTGCTGGCGCTCCCGGTGGCTGCGGCCGCCGGCCTGATCAGCTTCCTGTCCCCGTGCGTCCTGCCGCTCGTGCCCGGCTACCTCTCCTACGTCACCGGCCTGTCGGGTGCGGATCTCGGCGACGACCGTCGTACGACGGAGCAGCGCGGCGACACCATGGTCGAGGCTCCCCCGCAGACGCAGACGCAGACGCAGACGCAGACGCAGCCGCAGACGCAGATGCAGACGCAGTCGGTGCGGGTCCGCGGGCGAATCCTGGTCGGCAGCGTGCTGTTCGTGCTCGGCTTCAGTGCGGTGTTCGTCAGCACCGGGCTCGTCTTCGGAGGGCTAGGCGCCCGCCTCATCGCGCACCAGGACGTCATCGACCGCGTCCTCGGGGTTTTTACCGTCCTGTTCGGACTGGCCTTCATGGGTCTGCTGCCGGGCATGCAGCGCGAGTGGCGGTTCCATCCGACGCTGCCCGCGGCCGGCCTGGCTGGGGCGCCGGTGCTCGGCGTGCTGTTCGGGGTCGGTTGGACCCCCTGTCTCGGTCCCACCCTGGCGGCGGTCCAGACGCTGGCATTCACCCAGGGCAGCGCTGGCCGGGGTGCGATCCTCACCGCGGCCTACTGCGCCGGCCTCGGGGTGCCCTTCATCCTGACCGGGCTGGCCTTCCGCCGCGCCCTCGGTGCTTTTGCCGTCATCAAGCGTCACTACGTCCTGGTCCAGCGGATCGGTGGGGCGATGCTGGTCCTCGTCGGACTGCTGCTGGTCAGTGGCGTCTGGGGCGACCTGGTGCGCGAGCTGCAGCGGATCGTCAACAGCAACCAGACCCTGGTCTGAGGTGACGATCAGCAGCCTCCCCGACGAGGCGACCCGGCTGTCCACCCAGCCGATCGCGCCTGCGCCGGCCCAGCCGCGGCAGTCGTTGCGGGTCAGTCTGCGCCGCGGGTGGCGACTGCTGACCAGCATGCGCACCGCCCTGCTGCTGCTGTTCCTGCTGGCGCTCGCGTCCGTCCCCGGCAGCTTCCTGCCGCAGCGCAGCATCAACCCCTTGCGGGTCGACGACTACCTCGTCGCCCACCCCACGCTGGGACCGCTGCTCGACCGGCTGCAGATGTTCGACGTCTTCTCCTCCTCCTGGTTCGCGGCGATCTACCTGCTGCTGTTCGTCAGCCTCATCGGCTGCCTCGGGCCGCGGATCCGGCTGCACGCCCGGGCCTTGGTTCGCCAGCCGCCCGCTGCCCCGCACCGCTTCGACCGGCTGCCGGCCACCGACCGCTACGAGGTCGACGCCACTCCCGACGCTGTCCTCGCCGCCGCGCGCAGCACCCTGCGGCGGGCCCGCTGGCGCGTCGTACGACGGGATTTTGCCCTGTCCGCCGAGAAGGGCTACCTGCGGGAGACGGGCAACCTGGTCTTCCACGTCGCGCTCGTTGCACTGCTCATCGGCATCGCGATGGGCTCGCTCGGCGGCTTCCGGGGCACGGTGCTCGTGACGGAGGGCGATGGCTTCGCCAACACCATCTTCGCCTTCGACGACACCACCCCGGGGCAGCGCTTCGATGCCGAGGACCTGGTGCCGTTCTCGGTGGACCTGCAGGAGTTCCGGGCGACCTACGCCGAGGACGGCCGGGCCCTGACCTTCAACGCGGACATCACCTGGAGCCGGCCGGACGGGCCGGTCCAGCGGCACGACCTGCGGGTCAACCATCCGCTGTCCGTCGACGGCGCCCGCGTCTACCTCATCGGTCACGGCTACTCCCCGGTCGTCGTCGTTCGCGATGCGAAGGGCGACGTCGCCTTCGACCAACCGGTGCCCTGCCTGCCGCAGCACCCGGTGACCTTCGTCAGCTCCTGCACCATCAAGGTGCCTGACGCGCGACCGGACCAGCTCGCCTTCGAGGCCATCTTCACGCCGACGACCGTCCAGGACCCGGTGTCGAGCCGGGTGACCTCGGTCCACCCCGACGCGAAGGCGCCGGCGTTGACGGTGCTCGGCTACCGCGGCAACCTCGGGCTCGACTCCGGCATCCCGAAGTCGGTGTACAGCCTCGACACGGAGCGGCTCCAGCCGATCGACCGCGGCGTGGCCCACAAGCTCGACGTCGGCGACACCTGGACGATGCCGGGCGGGGGGTCGATCGAGCTCGTCGGCGTCGAGGAGTGGGTGACGCTGCAGGTGACCCAGGACCCCGGCAAGCTGCTTGCGCTCGGGGCGAGCATCGCGATGATCGCCGGCTTGATGCTGTCGCTGTTCGTCCGGCGTCGTCGGCTCTGGGTGCGGGTCACCCCAGCAGCCGAGGCCGACGGCTCGCCCCGTACCGTGGTCGAGGTCGGCGGGCTCGCCCGGACCGACCCCGATCGCTTCGCCGTCGAGTTCGGCGAGCTGGTCACGACCCTGCAGGAGGACCGCGCACGTGGCTGAGCTGAGCGACACGCTGCTGTTCGCGGCCGTCGTGATCTACGGCCTTGCCATGCTCGGCTTCGCCGGCGACGCGGCCTCCCGCAGGGCCCGCCAGCAGGAGGCCGCTGCCACAGCGACTGTCGCTGCGGCCGGCTCGGTGCTCGTCGCCGACCGCCCCGGGGTCACCCTCGCTGCGCCGTCCCGTGGGGTCGCCGGGACGCTGGCCGTCTGGCTGACGGCTGCCGGCGCCGCGGTGCACGTGGGCTCGGTGGTCACCCGCGGCATCGCCGCCGAGCGGGTGCCCTGGGGCAACATGTACGAGTTCTCCTCGGCGGTCGCTCTCACCGCGGTCCTGGTGTTCCTCACCCTGCTGCTGTCCGGCCGGATCGAGCGCACGGTCGGCGCCTTCGTCATGGTCCCGGTGGTGCTCTACCTCGGGCTCGCGGGCACGGTGCTCTACACCGAGGCCGGGCCGCTCGTCCCCGCCCTCAACAGCTACTGGATCAAGATCCACGTCATCGCGGCGGTCATCGCGTCGGGCGCTTTCCTGCTGTCAGGCGTCATCGCCCTGCTGTTCCTGCTGCGGCACCGCTACGACGAGACCGTGGCGCTGCTGGCCGCTTCCCCGCGGGCGACGCGGCGGTCGCTGCTCGGGCGGACCCGCCCGGTCCGGCTCGCCTTCCCGGTGACGCTCGGGCGGTCGCTGCCGCCCGCCCCGGCGCTGGACCGGTCGGCGTACGCCGTCATCGCCTTCTCGTTCCCGATCTGGACCTTCGCGATCGTTGCGGGCGCGATCTGGGCCGAGGGCGCCTGGGGTCGCTACTGGGGCTGGGATCCCAAGGAGACCTGGTCGTTCATCACCTGGGTCCTCTACGCCGGCTACCTGCACGCCCGCGCCACCGTCGGGTGGAAGGGCCGCAAGGCCGCTTGGATCGCGGTCGCCGCGGCTGGTGCACTGATTGTCGACTACTACGTCGTCAACATCTTCATCGTCGGCCTGCACTCCTACGCCTGACCGCCCCGCCGTCCCCCGCCCCGCCGCCGTCCCCCGCCCCGCCACGTCGCCGTCCCCGCCCAGCCGCCCGGATGTGGCGATCTCGCCGGCGGGGACCCGCCCGTTGATCGCCACTTCCGCTGGTCGGTGGGCCCCGCCGTCCGGATACGTGGCGATCTCGCCGGCGTGGACCCGCCCGTTGATCGCCACTTCCGCTGGTGGGTGGGACCTGCCACGCAGGCACGGCGCAAAGGGCGGCCGCCTGACGATCAGGGAGGGGGCGCTTCGTCCTCTTGCTGGCGGAGCTCGCGGGCCCGTTCGGCAGCCCGCTTGCGCTGCTCCTCGGC
>JBKKBU010000417.1:0-14545 GCA_046713755.1 Mycobacteriales bacterium | reverse complement strand
GGCCGCTCCCGGGCGCCCGGCACTGCCGGCCACTGGTGGCCTCGGTGCGCCGGCGCTGGCCGCGCTGCTGCTCGGGGTCGCGGTCGTCGTGCGTCGCCGGGTTGCCCTCCGCTAGGTCGGCGGGCGGGCGCCGGATCAGAGCGTGGCGAAGCCCACCCGGCGCGACTCGGACTCGGCGATCTCGACGTAGGCCAGCTTGTCGGCGGGGACGAGGACCCGACGGCCCTTCTCGTCGATGAGGGTGAGGACGCCGAGGTCAGCCTTCAGTGCGTCGGCCACCGCCTTCTCGATCTCGTCGGGGCTCTGGCTGCTCTCCAGCACGAGCTCGCGCGCGGCGTACTGCACGCCGATCTTGACCTCCACGACGGTCCTCCGGTCCCTAGGGGTACTGACCGCGAGGCTAGCCCGTGGTTCGACCGAGACTTCTGCCGTACGCCGTGGGCAGAAAAGCTCAGCCGTGCAGGGGGGCGCCGCTGATGCCGCGCCAGGACAGCCCGACGAGCAGTTCCACCGCGCGCTCCTTCGGGACGGAGCCCTCGGCTGCCAGCCACCAGCGGGCGCCGACCTCCGCCATGCCGGTGAGGCCGACCGCCAGCAGCTTGGAGTCCTCGTGGCCGAAGCCGGTGTCATGGGCGATCGTCTCGGCGATCGCCTCGACGCACTCGGCAGTCATCTTCTCGACCCGGGCTCGGACCGCGGGGTCGTTGCGCAGGTCGCTCTCGAAGACCAGCCGGAACGCCTCCCCGTCGCCGTCGACGAAGTCGAAGTAGGCGGCCACGCAGGCTGCCACGCGCAGCCGGTTGTCGGTCGTCGACTGCAAGGCCGCCACGACCTTGCGGGTGAGGTCGGCGGCGTGCTCGTCAAGGAGGGCGAGGTAGAGCTCGAGCTTGCCCGGGAAGTGCTGGTAGAGCACCGGTTTCGAGACGCCGGCCCGCTCGGCGATGTCGTCCATCGCGGCTGCGTGATAGCCCTGGGCCACGAAGATCTCCTGGGCCGCGCCCAGCAGCTGCTTGCGCCGGGCCTGCCGCGGCAGGCGCGTGCCACGTGGCACGTCCCGCTCGGCGGGGCTCGGCGTCATGCCGCAGACCCTAAGGGACCGAACCCTCAGGGCGCGGCGTCTTGGCCAGCCAGCTCGCGGGAGCCGTGCCGGGTGCGGCGGGCGTCGAGGACCCGGTCGGGGTTGCGTCGGAGGTAGTCCTGCTCGAGCTCGGCGGTGCGGGTCGTGTGGAAGTGCAGGGCGTCCTCGCTGCCGTGCAGAAAGGTGTCGTGGCGGGTCTCGTGCAGGTGCTTGAGCTCGCGCTCGAGCGCTTCGTCGGTGAGATGCTCTGCCGGCACTCCGGTCATGTGCGGTCCTCCCAGGTTGCGGCGTGACAGTCCGATCCTGCACCCCTGGGCAAGCGGCCGTCCCGCCGGCGCTCGAGCTGCGGTTGCCTTTCGGCAAGATCGGGTAACCCGGAGCCATGATCACCTCGACGCTGCCGGAGCCGCGCACGTTCGCGCAGGTGCGGCGGGCGCGCGACCTGCGGAGGGTCGGGCTGACGCTGCTGGTGGTCTTCGTGCTGCTCGGCGCGACCGGGTTGTTCGGGACCCGCACCGCGAAGGCGTCCGCCAGCGGCGGCGGCTTCGAGGTGACCGTCACCTACCCCAGCACCAGCCGGCCGGGCCACGCGGTGAAGTACGAGGTGCAGGTCCGCAAGGCCGGCGGCTTCGCCGGGGAGCCGCTGCGGATGCGCTTCGCGGCGGACTACTTCGACCTGTTCGACGAGAACGGCTTCAGCCCCGACCCCGAGGCGTCGACTGCCGACGCCGACTACGACCGCTACGAGTTCCTGCCGCCCCCCGGGGAGGTGTTCACGATCTCGGTGGACACCCGCGTGGAGCCGGCGGTGCAGCGCGGTCGCAGCGGTGACGTGGCCGTGCTCGACGGCGGCGGCAACCCGGTCGTGACGGTGTCGTACCGCACCAGGATCTGGCCCTGAGATGGACCTCTGATGGATATCGTCTACCGCGCGGCGGTCATCTACTTCTTCCTGTGGTTCATCACCCGCGTCATCGGCAAGCGCGAGCTCGGGCAGATGTCGGCGTTCGAGCTCGTGCTGCTCGTGACGATGGGCGACCTCATCCAGCAGGGCACGACGCAGGAGGACTTCAGCGTCACCGGCGCCATGCTGGCGGTGGGGACCTTCGCGAGCTTGCTGGTGTTCTTCTCCTGGATCTCGTTCCGCTTCCGAGGCTCCCGGTCGGTCATCGAGGGGATCCCCGTCGTGATCATCCAGGACGGTCGACCGCTCGAGGACATGATGAAGCTGGAGCGACTGTCCGACCACGAGCTGATGGAAGGGCTGCGGGAGCAGGGCATCGACGACGTCCGCAAGGTGGCGGTCGGGATCCTCGAGCCGGACGGCAAGTTCTCCTTCTTCACCGCCGACAGCGCGGACTCCCCACAGCAGCCCAAGGACGGCCCCGCGAGCTGAGCCCGCGCTACAACAGCCCTGCGAAGAGGTCACCGTGGTCGGCGACCCTGGCGAGCACATCGTCGGTCCCGAAGACGAGGTCGGCTGCCACCGTGCAGGCCGCCACCTCGTCCCAGGTCACCGGCGTCGAGACCGTCGGCCGCTCGCGGGCGCGGAGCGAGTAGACGGTCACGGTGGTCTTGGCCGGCGAGTTCTGGGACCAGTCCACGAGGACCTTGCCGGGCCGCAGGTCCTTGGCCATCCGGTGCACGACGAGCTCCGGTCGAGCCCGCTCCAGCTCCTGCGCGATCGCCTTGGCGTAGTCATTGGTGTCAGTGCGGCGGGGGGCTCGCGCGTAGAGCTGCATCCCCTTGTTGCCGCTGGTCTTGACGACCGGATCGAGCCCGTCGTCGGCGAGCCGCTCGCGCAGCAGCAAGGCGACCTCGCAGCACTCGACGATCGTCGCCGGCGGCCCCGGATCGAGGTCGAAGACCAGCAGGTCGGGGGCCTTCGCCTCGTCGCGGGTCCGCAGCACCCGCCACTGATGGGTGTGCAGCTCGAGGGCAGCGAGGTTGGCCGTCCAGACCAGGGTGGGCAGGTCGTCACAGACGACGTAGTCGATGGTCTCGCGGTCCTTGGTCGACCCAGGCGAGGGAAGCCGGACGGTGCGGACCCAGTCCGGTGTGCCCCGCGGGGCGTTCTTCTCGAAGAAGACCTGGCCGTCGACGCCGTCGGGGTAGCGCTTGCGGGTCAGTGCCCGGTCCTTGAGGTGCGGAAGCAGCACCGGGGCGATCCTGGAGTAGTAGTCGATGACCTCGGCCTTGGTGAAACCCACCGCGGGGTAGAGGACCTTGTCGAGGTTGGACAGGATGAGCTGCCGGCCGTCGACGACCACGGGGACCTTCACTCGCGCACCACCGCTCCAGGGTCGAGGTCGTCGCGCAGGCCCTTCCAGGAGGGGTGTCGAAGCCGGCCCTCCCGAGTCCACGCCGTGAACTCCACCTCCCCCACCAGCACCGGTTCGACCCAGTGCGCCAGCCGCGAGTGTTCGCGCGGGACCTTGTCGTCGTACGCCGGGGCGGCGCGCTCCAGTGGCGCGAGCAGAGCCTGCAACTGGTCGAGTGCGGCGGCAGTGAAGCCGGTGCCGACGTGGCCGGCGTAGCTCAGGCCCGTCGATCCGTGGACGCCGACCAGCAACGACCCGATCCCGCCGCTGCGCCCGCCCGAGCCGGGCTTCCAGCCGCACACGACGACCGATTGGCGCTTGACGTGCTTGACCTTCACCCAGCAGTCGCTGCGGCGTCCGGGTAGGTAACGGCTGTCGCGGCGCTTGCTGACCAGGCCCTCCATGCCCTGCGCGCGGGTCACCTCGGCGACGAGGGCGCCGTCGCCGGGGAAGGCTGGCGGCACCTGGCACGGCCCACCCGTGAGGCTGAGGCCTTCGAGAACGGCCCGCCGGGCGTCGTACGGATCATCCAGCAGCGAGCGCGCGCCGACGTGCAGGACGTCGAAGACCACGAGCGTGACCGGCGCGCTGAGCTGCAAGGCAGGTGTCGGTCCGCGCACATGCATGCGGCTCTGCAGCAGCCCGAAGTCGGGGCGCCCGGAGTCGTCGAAGGCCACGACCTCGGCGTCGAGCAGCACCGCCGTCGGCGCTCGCAGCCCCGCGAGCTCGGGATAGCCGCCGCTGACGTCGTTGCCGGCCCGCGACGTGAGCCGGACCGCGCCGTCCTCGATCGCCACCAGCGCGCGGATGCCATCCCACTTGACCTCGTGGACCCAGCGGTCGTCGTCGGGCGGCAGCTCGCCCGCGGTCGCGAGCATCGGAGCGAGGCCGCGGGGGAGCACGTCGGCAAGCATGCCGGTCCGGCGATCGGCTGTCCTGGTGCCCGTCAGCGCGATACCGTCGGGCAGGAGGGGGCCGAGGTGGGTGTGTGGACCTGCCTCGGTCACCTCTCAAGCGTGCTGGTGGAATCCCGGCGAACGGGTAGGGGGACCTTGTGCGGGCCATCTGGAAGGGCGCTATCAGCTTCGGGCTGGTGACGATCCCGGTGAAGCTCTACAGCGCCACCGAGGAGAAGGACGTCTCGTTCCACCAGGTGCGCCGCTCCGACGGGTCCCGGATCAAGTACAAGCGGGTCGCGGCAGCGGACGGCGAAGAGGTGCCGTATGGCGAGATCGCCAAGGGCTACGAGCTGAGCTCGGGCGAGACCGTGGTGCTCACTGACGAGGACTTCAAGGACCTGCCGCTGGCCACCAACCGGGCCATCGACGTCATGCAGTTCGTTCCGCTGGAGCAGGTTGACCCGATCTACTTCGCCAAGAGCTACTACATCGAGCCGGACAAGGCCGGAACCAAGCCCTACGTCCTGCTGCGCGACGCGCTCGAGGAGTCCGGAAAGGTCGCGATCGTGAAGGTCGCGCTGCGCAACCGGGAGGCGCTCGCGACGCTCCGGGTGCGCGACGGCGTCTTCGTGCTCGAGACCATGCTGTGGCCGGATGAGGTGCGGGTGCCGGACTTCGACTTCCTGGACGAGGACATCGAGGTGCGCCCGCAGGAGCTGGCCATGGCCGGCTCGCTCATCGAGACCCTGTCCGGGGACTTCGACCCCGCACAGTTCACCGACTCCTACCGAGAGGCGCTGCAGGCCGTCATCGAGGCCAAGGTCGAGGGCCGCGAGGTCGTCCAGCCGGAGTCGGCACAACCGACCGCAGGCACGGTCGTGGACCTGATGGCCGCCCTGCGTGCCAGCGTCGAGGCGGCGAAGAAAGAGCGAGGGGAAGGGACCGCTGCTTCGGGCGGGGCCGCTGCGGCGTCGCGGCCGGCTCCCAAGAAGGTGGCCGCCAAGAAGTCGCCGGCGACAAAGGCGCCCGTCAAGAAGCCGGCCCCAGGCAAGAAGGCCGGCTCGGCGCCTGCGAAGAAGGCTGTGCGCAAGAGCGCTTGACCCGGCTGGCACCTCAAGACGGGGCCGGCGCCAGCCGATGCCATCAAGGGCGGAACTAGTACCGTCGACTGCACGAGGGGACAGCTGTGACCACCGGATCGCAAGCGGACTACCGCGACGTCGTCGCGGCCCTGCGCGCGGTTCCTGGCGTGGCGGACGCTGACGTGGAGCCTGACGGCGAGGGCGGCCTGGGGGTGCTCCGGCTCGGGCTGCAGCCCGGCGTGGACGAGGTCGAGGTCGCCACCACCGTCGGCCGGCTGCTGCGTGAGCAGTTCGGTCTCGGTGTCGACGCTGACCGCGTCCAGATCGTCGAGGACGCTGACATCGCCCCGCCGGTGCGCGAGCACGAGTGGTCAGTGGACGTACCCGCCCAGCGGGTCCGACCCGCCATCAACCGGATGCACCTCGTCTCGTCCGGCCTCGACGTCACCGCCACCGTCACGCTCTCCTCGGGGGACCGCCTGCACGTCGGTGAGGCCCGGGGGACGGCGTCCCAGACCGGCGTGCAGCGGGCCGTCGCCAGCGCCACCCTGCGGGCGGTCGAGGAGATCCTTGAGGACGCCGTGCGCTTCGAGCTCGACCACCTCGAGGTCACCACGGTGGGCTCCGAGCGCACCGTGCTGGTGTCGCTGACCATGGTGAGCAGCCGCGGCGCGGAGAAGCTCACGGGTGCGGCCGCCGTCCGCGAGGACGTCCGGCAAGCCGTCATCCGTAGCACCCTCGACGCGCTCAACCGGCGACTCGAGACGCTGGTTCTCTCACCGGATCGGTAGCGTGCCCGGGTGACCGGGACCGTGTGCTTGCAAGGCGGTGGCGAGTTCTCCTCCGCCTGCCGCGAGATGGACTCCGAGTTGGTCCGCCGCTCCGCCGGCCGGGTCGTCGTCACGGCGCTGGCCGGTACACCTGGTCGCGACTACGCGACCGCGACTGCCAACGGTGTCAGCCACTTCCGCGCGATCGGGGCACGCGATGTGGTCGCGGCCCCCGATGTCCGCGAGGACCGCGCGGGTGCGCTCGCGGCCATCGCGACGGCGGAGCTGTTGGTGCTGCCAGGGGGGTCACCCAGTCGCTTGCTCACCGCCCTGCGCTCCACCCCGGTCGGTGAGCTGGTCACGGAACTGCTCGGCCGAGGCGGGATCGTCATGGGCGCCAGTGCCGGCGCGATGGTGCTCTGCCCATGGACCGTCCTGCCGGATCGCTCCGGACCGCAGGGGTTCGGACTCGCTGAGGGGCTCGGCTCGGTGACTGGTCTGTCCGTCGTACCGCACTGGAGCGGCGGGTCGTCGCGGGGCGACTGGCTGCGGGTGCTGGCGGCCTCGGGCACAACGGTGCTGGGACTCGCGGAGGAGTCGGGTGTCATCGTCGAAGGGACGCGGCTGACTGCCGTCGGTCGGTCTGGGTGCACGCTGGTGGACAGCGGCCGCGTCCTGGCGGTCGGCGAGAGCTGGGAGTTGGGGTGAGCTCGACGCACAAGGTGCGCGTGTCGGACGCGGTGCTGCCGACCTGGGAAGGCGTCCTGCCGATGTGGCCCGGCGAGGAGGTGGACGGCGTCTTCGTGCGTTCCGCCCCCTGGCCGCGCGATGGCGAGCCGGCCCTGTTCGTGCACGGTCTGGGTGGCTCGTCGCAGAACTGGACGGACCTGATGGGGCTGCTGCGTGACCACCTTGTCGGCGAGGCGCTCGACCTGCCCGGCTTCGGCCGCTCGCAGCCGGCCCGGGCCTTCGCGTTCGACACCCACGTGGCGGCGGTCGTCCGGCGGATCGAACGTCGCGGCGCGGGTCCGGTCCACCTGTTCGGCAACTCGTTGGGGGGCGCGGTCTGCACGCGGGTGGCCGGGACTAGGCCCGACCTCGTGCGCACCTTGACGCTGGTGTCACCGGCCCTGCCGTCGCTGCGCCCGCGCCGCGGCAGCGACCCGCGGCTGCCCTTGCTGCTGGTCCCCGGGCTGGGGCGCCTGGTCGCCAGGTCGCTGGCCAAGCGGACCCCGGCACAGCGGGCGCGCGCCGTGCTCGAGCTGTGCTTCGCGGACCCCTCGCAGATCTCCCAGCAGCGGGTCGACGAGGCGACTGCCGAGGTGGAGCGCAGGATGGGCCTGCGCTACGCCGATGCGGCGATGGGACAGTCACTGAAGGGGCTGGTCGCCGTCTACCTCGACCGCGGCCCGCAGGGTCTGTGGCGGCAGGCGGCCCGCATCCAGGCTCCGACGCTGGTCGTCTGGGGCGCCGAGGACCGGCTCGTGCACGTCTCGCTGGCTCCCAAGGCTGCGGCCGCGATCCCGGACGCGCGGCTCCTCGTGCTGTCAGCGACCGGGCACGTAGCTCAGATGGAGCGGCCCGAGGTGGTCGCCAGGGCAGTGCTCGGCATGATCGAAGAGGTCCGCGACAGGCAGGCGAACATCGCCGCGTCCTGAGTCCGGGAGTGGGATGCTCGGCGCTGCCGAGTGCCAGCCAGCACCGGTGCACCGGGTCGAAGAGGAGTAGGCGTGGACAGCAACCCGGCCGGCGGTACCGGCCAGCCCGGGCCGTCCCAGGTCCCGGGGATGGCTGGTCCGGCTCCCGACCCCATGTCCGACCGGATGCGGGCGCTGCTGTCCAGGGCCGTCGAGGATCAGCTCTCCGAGCAGCGTGGCGTCGCCAGTGCCCTGGCCGACGTGCGGGCCCAGCTCGACGCGTTGGCGGAGGCCCTGCGCAACACCGCCTCGGGGGCCCGCGTCGAGCGGCTCGGTGGCGAGCTCCTCACGGTGTCGCAGGAGCTGCGGTCGACCACGTCGGCGCTGGGTGAGCAGATCGAGGCCGTCGGCACTCGGGTCGAAGAGCTGGCCGGCCGTGACACGGGCGGCGCCGCGGCCGCCGCGGCTCGGGAGGCCGCCGAGGCTGCCGTCGCGAAGTCTGGCGCAGCCGTCGCCGCGCTGGCCGCGGACGTCCGGGCTCAGGGCGCGGCCGTGGAGCGGCTCGGTGCCCTGCTCGGATCACTGCCGCCCGTGCTCTCCGGCCTGCAGGAGCGGGTCGGTGCCCTTGACGAGCGACTCGCACCCTTGGCGGAGATCCGCTCCCAGCTCGCCGACACCGATCCCACCCTGGTCGGCCTGGAGGTGCTCGGCGCCAGGGTCGAGGGGCTGGTCGATGGGCTGGTCAGCGTCGAGGTGCTGCGGCCGGACCTGGCGGCGTTGAGCGCCAAGGTGGATGGGCTGGTCGGTGTCGAGGTGCTGCGGCCGGACCTGGCGGCGTTGAGCGCCAAGGTGGATGGGCTGGTCGGTGTCGAGGTGCTGCGGCCGGACCTGGAAGCGCTGAGCGCCAAGGTCTCGGCCCTCGGTGATCTGGTTGTCGCTGGTCGAGACGAGGAGTCGGTCGCCGGCCGCGACGAGGCCCTTGCCACCCAGGTGCGTGACGGCGTGGTGAGCGATCTGGGCGACCGGTTGCAGGGACTGCTCGACCGCCCCGAGACCTCGGGTCAGCTCGAGGCAGCCACCGCGCGCCTGGTGGCGCTGGACAACCGGATGGCCGGCATCGAGACGAGGCTGCGTGCCGTCGCGGAGCGGGTCGTCGAGGTGGGTGAGGCGGCGGGGGGAGTCCCCGCCCTGGCCACCGATCTCGCGATCGTCCGGGCCGCTGTCGAGGGCCTGGTCACAGCCAGGACGACGGACGACCTGGCGGTCTCGCTACAAGCCCTGCGCGAGGACCTGGAAGACGTCGGCAGCCGACTCGCCGACATCACGCCGGCCGCTGCGGAGCAGACCGCCGCTGCGGTCGCGCAGGCGGTCGCCGACAAGCTCGTCGACGGCCTCGCTCCGCGCATCGCCGACGTGGTCCTGACGCGACTGGGGTCGACCGTCGCCGACCAGGTCACCGATCGCCTCGAGGGCAGCACCCGAGCCGCTGTCGAGGCCACCGAGCAGCGTCTCACCGCCCATGTCGACGAGGCCGTCCTCGCGCTCGCCGAGGCGCTGCTCAAGCGGTCTTCGCGTGCACGCAAAGCCGCACCACTGGTCCTGCCGCCGCCGGCCCCGCTCGTCTCGCGGCAACCGGTGGCGGCTGCCGAGCCCGCGCGTGACGATCCCTCGGACGTCGAAGCGTTGCCAGCCAGCGACCCGACAGCGGACGGCGGACCAGCCGACCGCGGCGACGATCCAGAACCCGCGGCGGAACCAGTGGTGGAGGCGGAGGTCCGGCCGGATGACGCGGCGGGTGACGAGTCAGTTGAGGAGCCGGGTGAGGAGCCGGGTGAGGACGAACTACCGACCCGTGGAACGCCGCTCCTGGAGTCGACCCCCGAGATGGACGACCAAGACGATGACCAAGACGATGACCAAGACGACGGCGACGAGGACCAGGACGACGGCGACGAGGACCAGGGCGAGGCAGCGCCGGCGGCCAGCCCTGGCGCCGCTGCCACGCGACGACCGACCAGGCCACCGGTGACGCCGCGCACGTCCTCGCCACGTCCCGCGACGCCGCGAGCGAAGGGGGCTCCCCCCACATCGCAGCGAGCGGGCGCACCTGCACCGCCTCCCGTTCGAGGTGTGCGCCCGACCGGGCCGGTGACCCACCCGACACCGCCGGTGACCCACCCGACACCGGTGCCGCCCACTGATCAGGGCCGGCCGCCGGTCCCACCGGCACCGACCTCCCGGCCCCGGCCCGCTCCGCCGGCCAGTCCGCCATCGCGGTCGCCCAGCGACCCCGAGTCGCGCCGCACCGGGGTCTCGGCCGCCCCACCGGCGCCGCCACACCCGCCCGAGCGAGAGCCCGAGAAGCGCCGGCCCTGGTGGCGGCCCGGAGGCTGACGCAGACCACCGCTCCACCCGCGACCTCGAACGACACAGCAACGGCCGACCCCATCAGGGGCCGGCCGTTACTGGGTGAAGCGCGGTGCTAGCTGAAGGCGTCCTTGACCTTCTCGCCGGCCTGCTTGAGGTTGCCCGAGACCTTGTCCTTGGTGCCCTCGGCCTGCAGCGAGTCGTCGCCGGTGGCGTCGCCCACCTTCTGCTTGGCCTCGCCCTCGAGCTCCTGGGCCTTGTTCTTGAGCTTGTCGATGCCGCTCACGATGAGCCTCCCTTCGATGGCCTCGTTGTGCCCCGGCTCAACGCTCCTGACACCGGCCCGTGAGCGGCGTCACAGGGATCTGGCGGCTGCGCCCGGTGATGCTGTGGGTGGGAACATGACGGCACCGGAAACCCTTGAACGGACAACAAGCCGATCGCCTTTGGAGAAGTCGTGTCCCTGCCGCCCCTGGTCGAGCCCGCTGACGAGCTGACCCGTGAAGAGGTGATGCGCTACAGCCGTCACCTGATCATCCCGGACGTCGCGACGGCAGGGCAGAAGCGCCTGAAGAACGCCCGGGTGCTCGCGGTCGGCGCAGGCGGTCTCGGGTCACCCACCCTGATGTACCTCGCGGCAGCCGGCGTCGGGACCCTCGGGATCGTTGACTTCGACGTGGTCGACGAGTCCAACCTGCAGCGCCAGATCATCCACGGGCAGAGCGACATCGGTCGCCCCAAGGCGCAGAGCGCGCGCGACTCCGTCAAGGAGATCAACCCGCTCGTCGAGGTCGTGCTTCACGAGGAGCGGCTGGACTCGAGCAACGTCATGGAGGTCTTCAGCCAGTACGACCTCATCGTCGACGGCACCGACAACTTCGCGACGCGCTACATGGTCAACGACGCGGCGTACCTGCTCGGCAAGCCCTACGTGTGGGGGTCGATCTACCGCTTCGACGGCCAGGCCTCGGTCTTCTGGCCGACCGCGCCCGGGGGGGAGGCCCCCTGCTACCGGTGCCTCTATCCCGAGCCGCCGCCGCCCGGGATGGTCCCGTCCTGTGCAGAGGGTGGCGTGCTGGGCGTGTTGTGCGCCTCGATCGGTGCCATCCAGACCACCGAGGCCATCAAGCTGCTCACTGGCATCGGCGAGCCGCTGGTCGGTTCCCTGATGGTCTACGACGCCCTCGAGATGAGCTATCGCAAGATCCGGGTGCGCAAGGATCCGGAGTGCCCGCTGTGCGGCAAGAACCCCACCATTACGACGCTCATCGACTACGACGCCTTCTGCGGTGTGGTGTCGGAGCAGGCTCAGGAAGCAGCCGCCGGCTCGACCATCTTGGCGACGGAACTCAAGGCGAAGATGGACGCGGGCGAAGATTTCCTGCTCATTGACGTTCGCGAGCCGGCGGAGTTCGAGATCGTTCGAATCCCGGGTGCGGTGCTGATCCCGAAGGGCGAGATCCTCAACGGATCGGCTCTCGCTGGCCTCCCTCAGGACAAGCAGATCGTCCTCCACTGCAAGAGCGGCATCCGCTCCGCTGAGGCGTTGGCGGCGCTCAAGGCAGCAGGGTTCAGCAACACGGTGCACGTGCAGGGCGGCGTGCTGGCCTGGGCTGCCCAAGTGGACCCTTCGTTGCCGACCTACTGAGTCGCCTGCTCCGGGTGCCGTGGCAAGCGGAACCATGCCGTCTTGCCGGTAGGAGCGTGCTGCACGATCGCCCACTCCTCGGCCAAGGCCGCGACCAGCCCCAGGCCCCACCCGCCGTCTCGCTGACCTTGGAAGCGGGATGGGCCCGCGGTGGCCGCATCGGCCACCGTGACGGCGAACGACAGCTCGCTGGTCGTCACGCTCACCTCGAGTGCGGTGCCGGCATGCAGGACGGCGTTGGTGACCAGCTCGCTGGTCAGCAGTCGTAGGACGTCACAGGTCTCGTCGCTCGCGCCGTCGGCATGCGCGACGACGAACTGGCGCGCGGTGGCGATGACCTCGAGCCGGGGCTCGAGCTGGATCCGGTCGTGGCGCTGCACAACGTCGCCATCCGGCAGGAGGCCGGGAAGCCGCGGCCCACTCATGCTGATGTTCCCATGAGGTCGCTTCCGTCGGGGATGTCGTCGAGATCCGCCTACCCCACACTGGAGCCGTGACCCGGAATGTGACCTCAGCGACCGCAGGTCTCACCTTGAGGTCAGGCCCTGATGGGACCCTGAGTGACTACGCCCGCGCCGTGTTGGAGGTCGTGGGGCAGATCCCGCGCGGCGCAGTGATGTCGTACGGCGATGTGGCGGAGTTCATGGGGCGAGGGACGGCTCGCACGGTCGGCATGGTCATGAGCCGGCACGGGCACGAGGTGCCATGGCATCGCGTGGTGCAGGCCAGCGGCCGGCCGGCCGAGCCGCTGTGGCAGGAGGCGCTCGACCTGCTGAGGAAGGAACAGTGCCCTGTCCTCGGCGACAGGGTGGACATGGCGATCGCCCGGTGGAACGGGGGTTGAGCCCAACAGTGCATGGGGTATCAAAGTGGGGCAACACCCCCTATCCCTGGAGATGTCCCATGCGGTTGCGCACCTTGCTCCCCGGCACACTCGCCCTGGTCCTGACCGGCAGTCTCGTCAGCACTGCTGTCGCGGCGGCGCCGGCTGCGAAGGGTGGCAAGCGCAAGCCGCCCCCCTCTAGCGCGCCGACGTGGGCACCGGCCGCCACCGCCACCGTGCACCCGGGTGTGATGACCTACACCGCGGGTGGCCAGTGCACTGCCAACTTCATCTTCACCGACGGCGCGCGCGTCCTCATCGGCCAAGCGGCGCACTGTGCCGGCACCGGCACCGCTACCGAGACGGACGGCTGCGACTCCGGCTCGCTCCCGCTCGGGACGAAAGTCGAGGTCGATGGCGCCAGCCAGCCCGGGACGCTCGTCTACAGCTCGTGGATCGCGATGCAGAAGGCCGGCGAGAAGGACCCGGAGACCTGCGCCTACAACGACTTCGCGCTCATCGAGCTGGCTGCGGCCGACGTCGCCGTCACCAACCCCTCCGTGCCGGTCTACGGCGGGCCCACGGCCCTGGGCGCCGGCACGACCTTCTTCGAGGACGTCTACAGCTATGGCAACTCCTCGCTCCGCCTCGGGCTGTCGCCGCTCAGCCCCAAGCGCGGCGTCTCCCTCGGCGACACCCCGGACGGCTGGAGCACCGACGTCTACACCGTGACGCCCGGCATCCCCGGTGACTCCGGCTCGGGCTTCCTGGACAGCACCGGGCGCGCGCTGGGCACGCTGTCCACCGTGCAGATCTTCCCGCTGGCCGGGAGCAACGGGGTGAGCAACCTGGCCAAGGAGTTGGCGTACGCCAAGACCCACGGCCAGCGCGGCGCGACGCTCGCCGTTGGCACCGAGCCGTTCACCCCCGACGCCCTCGGTTAAGCCGCACCCGTCCCAGCAGGGCCGCCGTCGGGATCCCGACGGCGGCCCTGACTGCGCGAGGAAGCCCTACCCAGCTCGTTGTACAGAGCAGGAACGGCCCCCACCCCCCTCACCTGCAGACGGAGCCCCCATGCGCACCCGCGCCCTCATCCTCGGCGGTCTCGCAACCGCTGCCGCGCTCACCGGCACCGCCCTCACCGCGTCGCCGGCGAGCGCCGCCCCCACCTTCGCCCCTGCGGCCTCGGCGACCGTCAAGCCCGGTGTCCAGACCTACACCCAGGGCGGCCAGTGCACCGCCAACTTCGTCTTCACCGATGGCACCCGGGTCTTCATCGGCCAGGCCGCGCACTGCTCCGGCACCGGTGCCGCCACCGACACCGATGGCTGCGACGCCGGCAGTCTGCCGCTCGGCACCCCCGTCGAGGTGAGGGGTGCCAGCAAGCCCGGCCGGCTGGCGTACTCGTCGTGGTTGGCCATGCGGGCGGCCGGCGAGACCGACGCGAACACCTGCGCCTACAACGACTTCGCGCTCGTCGAGCTCGACCCGGCTGACGTCGCGCGCACCAACCCGTCGGTCCCGTTCTTCGGTGGTCCGACGGCGCTGGGCGCCGGCACGACCTTCGGGCAGAGCGTCTACAGCTACGGCAACTCGTCGCTGCGCCTCGGCCTCTCCCCGCTCTCGCCCAAGCGGGGCAGCTCGCTCGGCGACACCGGCGGCGGTTGGAGCACGACTGTCTACACCGCAACGCCCGGCATCCCCGGTGACTCGGGGTCTGGCTTCCTCGACAGCACCGGCCGCGCGTTCGGCACGTTGTCGACGGTGGCGATCGCGCCGCTGGCCGCGAGCAACGGCGTCGGCAACCTGGCCAAGGAGCTGGCGTACGCCAACGCCCACGGCTTCGCCGGCGTGACGCTGGTCCCTGGCGATGTGGCGTTCACGGCCAGCCGCTTGGTCTGACCTGACGCCAGCACGTAC
>JBKKBU010000416.1:0-12933 GCA_046713755.1 Mycobacteriales bacterium | reverse complement strand
GGCATGCCCGGCAGCGACCTCACCCTGACCTGACGCCCGCGCCCGCCCTGCCGCCCGCCCTGCCGCCCCGCCCGCCTCCCGCCCGCCCGGGTCTCGATCTCGGACTTTCTGCATCCACCTCGCGGCTGCCGGGGTGCCCGAGCGCATCGGCACGCGTGCCGAGTCCCTTGCGCGACTGAGGTGGATGCACGTTGTCCGCCCGGCCGCCGCTTGTGGCGCGGGCCGGGGAGCCGGGGGCAGGTCGCGGCGGGTGGGGCTAGCTCGAGGTGGCGGCGATCTCGCCCTCAGCGAGCCGCACCCGCAGGGCAGCACCGGGGGGGACCTCCGCGGCGCGGCGTACGACGGTGCCGTCCTGGGTCTGCACGACCGCGTAGCCGCGGTCGAGGGTGGCCTGCGGCGAGAGCGCAACGACGCGGGCCCGGGTGTGCTCGAGGTCGCGGGCGGCTGCGTCGAGGCAGCCGGCGGTGACCCGCCGGGCGCGATCGCGCAGCGCCCCGATGTCGATGAGCCGTGCCGTCACGAGTGAGGTCGGGTCGGCCAGGCAGGGACGGCTGCGGACGTGGTCGAGCCGGGCCAGCTCGGTGCGCACGGTGCCGATGACGACCCGCCGAGCCCGATCGCGCAACCCGTCGATCCGGGCAGCTTCCTCGGCCACGTCGGGGACGACGCGCTTGCCGGCATCGGTCGGGGTCGAGCACCGGACGTCGGCGACGAGGTCGACCAGCGGGGAGTCCGGTTCGTGGCCGATGGCGCTGACCACCGGGGTGCGGCAGGCTGCGACGGCCCGGCAGAGCGCCTCGTCGGAGAACGGCAGCAGGTCCTCGACCGACCCACCGCCCCGAGCGAGCACGATGACGTCGACGGTCGGATCGCGGTCGAGGGAGCCGAGCGCCGCGATCACCTGCTCGACCGCGAGATGGCCTTGCACCGCGACCTCCCGGACGTCGAAGACGACGGCCGGCCAGCGGCGCCGGGCGTTCTCGAGGACGTCCCGCTCGGCGGCGCTGGCGCGCCCAGTGACCAGGCCGCCGGTGCGGGGCAGGAAGGGCAATCGCTTCTTGCGGGCTGGGTCGAACAAGCCCTCGGCCCGCATGAGCTCCTTGAGCCGCTCGATGCGCGCGAGCAGCTCGCCGACACCCACCGGCCGGATCTCGGTCGCGGCCAGTGACAGGGTGCCGCGTGACAGGTAGAAGTCGGGCTTGGCATGGACGATGACGCGGTCACCCTCAGCCAGCGTGACGGCCTCGCACACCGCCCGGCTGCAGGTCACGGTGACGCTGACGTCGGCGACCGGGTCGCGAAGCGTGAGGAACACCGTGCCCGGTCGACGGCTCAGCTGGGTGATCTGACCTTCGACCCACACCCGGCCGAGCCGGCCGACCCAGTCGTGGATGGACTTGGCCACGACCCGAACCGGCAGCGGTGCCTCCGCGCTGTTGTCGAGTCCCATGCTCGGACCCTAACGACGTCAGGTGATGCGGACCTTGGTGCGCTGCGGCGCGGCGTCGGTCGTGGCGGCCGCGGCCCGGACCTTGCTGGTCTTCGCGAGCACCTGCTGCGCGGCGAGCTGCTCCGGGGCGGGCGCCGAGGTCGGAGCGCCCGCCGGCGTGGGAGCTGCGCCGGTCGCGAGCTTGGCGATGCGGTTGTCCAGCATCGTGATGACCGGGAGCCGATCGGCCTTGGCCTTCTCGTAGTCGCGGAGCTGCACCAGCTGCTCGAGCGACAGCGAGCGCAGCCGCCCGCGCAGCGAGCCGAGCGTCATGTGGTCGTAGTCCGGCAGGGGGAGCTCGGCGTGCGTCGGGAGCTCGGTGTCGAGCGCGGCGGCGACCTGCTCGACGACGGCGATGACGTCAGGCGTGGCGGCCGAGTCGACTCGCTTGGAGTCGGGCTGGGTGGCCTTCGGCGTGGGGACACCCTTGGGCTCCTCGGGCGCGGGGGTCGCGTCGAGCTCGCCCTGCAAGTCGTCGGCGAGGCTCGAGCCCTTGCTGCGCAGCGCAGTTCCGAGGTCGCGCGCCTTGTCAGCGACGTCCTCCAGGGCATCTTCGGCCCGGTCGTAGGCGCCGGCCAGCGGCGTCTTGGCGACCAGGTCCTCGACCTTGTCCTCGACCTCGTCGAAGGACGTCCCGCGAAGTCGGCCGATCAGCTGCTCGCCACGGTCCGCGAGCTCGTCGTACTCCCGACGTACCTTCTCGGCCGTGATCAGCGCCTGGCTCAGGGCGAGCACGGGCAGCTGAACGGCCTTGCCCGGCAGGCGGCGGACCTTGCCGAGGGCGGTGGGCACCAGGCCGAGCGCGGCGGCGACGGGGGTGGGTACGGCGGGGGGCACGGGTCCTCCAGGGTCGATGGGCTTGGCTGCTGGCGTTCCCGGGGTGGGCCCGCTCACACCCGCATGATCGAAAGGTGCGGCCGGCCAGCGGGACGTACGATCAACAGCATGACGACCCCGGCTCGGACCGCTGGCAAGCGGGTCCTGCTAGCCAAGCCGCGTGGCTACTGCGCCGGCGTGGATCGGGCCGTGATCACGGTCGAGAAGGCGCTGCAGGTCTACGGCGCACCGGTCTACGTCCGCAAGCAGATCGTGCACAACGCCCACGTGGTGCGCACGCTCGAGGGCCAAGGCGCGATCTTCGTGGAGGAGACCGACGAGGTGCCCGAGGGCGCGACCGTCGTTTTTTCCGCCCACGGGGTGGCACCCACGGTGCACGCCGAGGCAGCGCAACGCCAGCTGAAGACCATCGACGCGACCTGCCCGCTGGTGACGAAGGTCCACATGGAGGCCAAGCGCTTCGCCGCGGACGACCTCGACATCATCCTGATCGGCCACGAGGGCCACGAGGAGGTCGTCGGCACCACCGGTCAGGCCCCGGAGCACATGCACCTCGTCGACGGGGTCGAGGAGGCTGCGGCGGTGCAGGTCCGCGACCCGGCGCGGGTGGCCTACCTCTCCCAGACGACGCTGTCGGTCGACGAGACCAACACCACCGTCGACGCGCTGCGCGATCGCTTCCCGATGCTGCAGGGGCCCCCCTCCGCCGATATCTGCTACGCCACGCAGAACCGGCAGGTCGCCGTCAAGCAGATCGCCCATGACGCCGACCTCGTCCTGGTCGTGGGCAGCCGCAACTCCTCCAACTCCGTCCGGCTGGTCGAGGTGGCCCTCGACGCCGGCGCTCGCGCGGCGCACCTCGTCGACGACGCGAGTGAGATCGACGAGGCGTGGATGGCGGGCGTCTCGACGGTCGGCGTCACGAGCGGCGCCTCGGTGCCCGAGCTGCTGGTCGCAGGCGTCCTCGCGTGGCTGGCCGAGCGCGGTTACGTCGACGTCGTCGAGGTGAACGCTGCTGAGGAACACCTGCTGTTCGCGCTGCCGCCGGAGCTGCGCCGCGATCTGCGTCAGGCCGGCATCGAGTCCTAGGTCGAGCGTCCGCGCAGCCCCCGCACGACGGCAATGCCGAGGGCAAGACCGGTTGCGGTGAGCAGCACGGGGGCGCCGAGCACGAGCGCGTCCAGCAGCTCGAGCGCCTGCCGCGTCACCAGCGAAGAACCGCCCGTGGTGGTCTCGACGGCGCCGGCCAGCAGGGCGAGGACGCAGTAGACGAGCGGCGGGATCACCACTGCTGCGACCAGGTCCTCGCGGTGGACCGTGAGTGCCGCCAGGGCGCAGCCCACGACGAAGCAGATCGCGAAGACCGTCCGCAGGCCCGGGCCGGTCAGGACGTCCACCAGTCCGCCGGCGATGCCGAGCGCGAGGGCCAGGGCGACCGCCCCGGTGGCGGTGAGGCCGCGGCGGTCGGACAGGTGCGCGCCAGCCGGAAGGTGATGTCCGTGCGGTGCGGCATCACCACGCTCGTCGGAGACGTCATCGGTGTCGACGGCGTCGTCATGGGGACCCTGCTCGGGCCGCGCCCCGGTCCAGCTGCTCACCTCGCGGACGGTACCCCGACGACCGTGCCTGTTCGGCTCGATGCCGCGCGGCACGCCGCCCCAACCCCCTCCGCCGGGCGGCGGCCGCTCGACTGTCAGACCAGCGCCGGTTCGCGCTCGCCCGCGCGGGCCCGGGCACCGAGGGCGAGCAGGATGACGCCCAGCAGCCCGATCGGGCCTTCATCGACGACCCAGGGAGCGTCGCTGACGAGCTTGAAGGCCGACTCGATCCCGTCGCTCAGGACCATGACGAAGGCGACGATCAGCAGGCACAGCCCGACCGCTGTCCCGGCTCGCCGGCCGCGCCGCTGGCGCAGCCCGGTGCCGATCGCAGCAGCCAGCCCGAGCAGGATGCCGCCCAGGTAGAGCACCACCATCGGGCCGTCGGCGACGGTGTCCTCGCTGGCGATGATGAGCACGGCCTTGAGCAGCAATGCTGCTCCGCCGGCGACCGCGGCGTACGCGGCCCAGCTGTGACGGTTGTTCATGGTTCCCCCTTGTTGGCGATGATCTGGTGCTTCCGGACATTAGGGAGTCAGCGGCTCCCTGCCACCGCCCATGCGACCGGACTTCGCCTCTGCCATCCGACAGAGGAGCACCAAGCCGTCCGACGGACCCGTGCGATTGCTGGCGCCGATAGCGTCGGGCCTGTGACCGGACGGTGGGGACTGAGCAGGGGGTTGCCCCCACCTGCAGAGCTGGCGCTCGCGGTGGTCGTCACTGCGATCATGGCCGTCGACCTGGGCCAGGCCGCCCGGCCTGGGCTGGCGCTGCTCCTGGTCATCCCGGCCGGGCTGTCGCTCGGCTGGCGACTGCGGGCGCCACTGGTCCCGTTGCTGCTGATCTGCCTCACCAACCTCGTCCTGATGGCTACCGCGCCTGGGCAGTTCGGCCCACAGACGATCGTGTTCGGCGTTCTCGTGGCGCTCTACACGGCTGCCGCGCAGCTCCGCGGTCGCACGGCCTTGGTGGTGGGTGGGCTGTCGCTTGCCGCGCTCTGGGTCGCGCACGTCCTCACGAAGGAAGGCGACCTCGGGGACTTCCTGCCCTTCGTCGTATGGGGGGTGCCGTGGCTGGCGGGCCGCTTGGTACGACGACAGGCCCTTACTGCGCGCGCGGCCGGCGCCAGGGCTGCGCTGCTCGAGGTCGAGGCCCGGGAGGCCACCGGCCGCGAGCGGGACCGGATCGCCCGGGAGCTGCACGACGTCGTCGGCCACGCCGTCTCGCTCATGGTGGTGCAGGCAGGAGCAGAGCGGATGGCACTGGGCGACACCGCACCGAGGACGACCGCGGCCCTGCTGGCCGTCGAGGCCAGCGGCCGGCAGGCGCTCGTCGAGCTGCGCGCGATGCTCGGTGTTCTCCGGGCGACCGGCAGCGGGCACGAGCTCGCGCCGCAGCCCGACCTGGGTGGCGTACCGGCTCTGGTTGAAGCGGTGCGCACGGCTGGCCTGGAGGTGCAGGTGTCGGTCACGGGAGACCCGCAGGCGGTGTCTGCTGGGGTAGGGCTGGCCGGTTACCGGGTCGTGCAGGAGGCCCTGACCAACGCGTTGCGGCACGGAGCGGGAACAGCGCAGGTGCAGGTGCGGGTCGGCGATGCCGTCGAGGTCGAGGTGCGCAATGGGCTCGGCCACGGGGTGCCGGTCGGTGCCGGCCGCGGCCTGACCGGGATGCGCGAACGGGTCGAGCTGTTCGGCGGCACGCTGTCGGCGGGCCCCGTCGATGGCGAGTGGGTCGTCGCAGCCAGACTTCCCACAGCCCGTGTGGCCGCGCCATGACGGTGCGGGTCGTCGTCGCAGAGGACCAGGCCCTGGTGCGCGCCGGGCTCGTCACGATCTTGTCGAGCGACCCCCAGATCGAGGTCGTGGCGCAGGCCGTCGACGGGCTCGAGGCGGTGGAGCTGGTGACGGCTCATCGACCCGACGTAGCGCTGATCGACGTCCGGATGCCGCAGTGCGACGGACTCGCTGCCACCCGACGGATCGTGGCCGACGGGCTGCCGACCCGGGTGCTGATCCTCACGACCTTCGGTGAGGACGAGGTGGTCTTCGACGCGCTTCAGGCTGGAGCCCAGGGCTTCCTGCTCAAGGACACCCGGCCGGAGGACCTGCTGTCGGCGGTCCACGCCATTGCCTCGGGCGAGGCGCGCCTCGACCCGGCCGTGACAGCCGCTGTCATCGCCCGGGTCCGCCGCTCGGGGGCCCGCAGCTCGCCCCCGATCGAGTCGCTCACGGCCCGCGAGAAGGAGGTGCTCGTGCTCATCGCGAGTGGGCTGTCCAACGCCGAGATCGCCGAGCGGCTGGTCGTGTCGACCGGCACGGTGAAGACCCATGTCGCGTCGTTGCTGGCCAAGCTCGGGGTCCGTGACCGGGTGCAGGCGGTGATCGCGGCTTTCGAGTCGGGGCTGGTCGATTCCTGACGCTCCGTAGCGCCGAACGGCCGCAGCGCCGTTGCTGCGCTCGGTCCTGCGCGGATCATCACGACGAGCCATGGCGCCGGGCCCGAGGGTCATCGCACCATGGTGTTTCGGGACTAGGAGGAGCGCCATGGTGCTGCAGGATCGCGTGGGGGCACACGAGCGCATCATTCGACCGGCGGCCGTCGTGCCGGAGCGCGCCGCCCGTGAGCTCCTCGCCTGGCTGGAGGCGCACGACGTGACCCGCGGTGGGTGCTGGGACGCGGGTGTCGGCTACGTGAAGCGCTTCTCGGGGCCCTTCGACGGGCTGTCGGGGATGCGTGGTTCGGCGGTGCTGCTGGGGTCGATCCACCTGGTGTGGGAGCGCTTCGAGGCGACCATCTACCGCGCGAACGTGACCGATGAGGGCGCCGCCAGGGGACTCGACGTGGAACGGCTCTGCGACGAGGTGCTGGGCATCGTCGGGCTCACGTTGGCGAGCTGTCCCCGGGCCGACCTCGTGGACGCCCCCGTGCCCGACCCGTTCCGGCGGTTCGTGCCGGCGCCGTCGCCGCCGCGCGACTGAGGGTCACTCGGCTAGCGACAGGGTGACCAGGTCGTGGGCGGTGACCCGGCGCGGCACTGCCTCGACCGCCGGTCCGGTGGAGAGCTCCAGCTGCGACATCCGCCGCGCCGAGGGGAGCACCTGGGCCTCGAGGGATCCGACGGTCGAGTTGAACGCGTCGACGGTGCGGCCGAGGGAGCGGCCGAGCTTGTCGACGTGACCCCCGAGGGTGGCCAGCCGCGCGTGCAGCTCCTTGCCGGCCGTGAGCACAGCGCGGGCATCGTCGGTCAGGGACTGCTGACGCCACGCATGGGCCACGGTGCGGAGCAGTGACACCAGCGTTGTCGGCGTGGCGATGTGGATACCGCGGGCATAGGCGTGCTCGAGCAGTGCGGGATCGTGCTCGAGGGCTGGCGCGAGGAACGCCTCGCCCGGCACGAACAGCACCACGAACTCGGGGCTGTCCTCGAGCTGCTGCCAGTACGCCTTGTCGGCCAGGCGGTCCACGTGGTCACGCAGGTGCCTGGCGTGAGCGGCCATCCGCTGGGCAGCCAGCAACTCGTCGGTGGCCTCGGCGGACTCCAGATAGGCAGCCAACGTCACCTTGGCGTCGACCACGATCGAGCGCCCACCAGCCAGTCGTACGACGAGGTCGGGGCGACTCGCGTCCCGCAAGGTGGTCTGCTCGGTGAAGTCGCAGCGGTCGACCATGCCGGCCATCTCCACGACTCGGCGCAGCTGCACCTCACCCCACCGGCCGCGCGCCTGCGGCTTGCGCAGGGCGTCGACCAGGGACGAGGTCTGCCGCCCGAGCTGCTCGGACGTCGTGCGCACCTCGGTCACCTGCGCACGCAACTCGCCCATCGTGCGGGCACGGTCGACCTCGAGTCCCTGCAGCTGCTGCTCGACGCGGTGCAGCTGCTCGGTGAGGGGCGCGACCATGCGACCGACGGCCGCGCGGCTCTCGCCGTCGGTCTCCCGCATGGCCTGCGCGGCCAACCCTTGGAACGAGGCGGCTAGTAGGGCCTCGTCGCGCCTGGTGAGCAGGCGGCCGAGCAGCGCGCCGAGGGCGACTCCGACGAGCAGGGCAAGTGCGATCTCCATGCGATCGACAATGGCAGAGGGGTACGACAGGCAACCGTCGTACGCGCTGTGGTGTCCAAGTGCCATGAGACGCCTGCTCCTGCTTGTCCTCATCGGCCTGCTGCTCGCCCCCGCCCTGCCCGCTGCCGCTCTCGGCGGCTACCCGGCACCGCAGCGCATCTCCACCTGCGAGGCGTACGGCGACGTCGTGGCGGTCGCCGACACCTCGCTGTGGGGAGTGCTGAGCTGTGCCGGCTCGATGCGCCTGGTGCACCGGACACCAGCAGGGATGTGGTCCAGCCGGTCGCTGCCGTACCGCGGGTTCCCTCGGGCGGTGGCCGACGACGGTCGCACGACCTTCCTGCTCTACACGCCGCCTTACGACCCGAGCGGCACACCGTTGTTGATCGCGAAGGTGCCCCACGGTGGCGCGCCGAGCGCTGCTCGGGTACTCGACAGCTCGAGCGAGGAGGTGCAAACGGCGTCGCTGGTCGCACGCGAGGGGAAGTGGTGGGCGGTCTGGGACCACACCTTCTACTCGGCCGAGAGGAAGGAGGCCTTCGTGACCGTCCACCAGGCGCGCAGCATCGAGCCGGCGTTCGCGCCCCGCCGCATCGACCTCGGCTCCCGGGCGGTCCGCAACCCGCGGCTCGCACTCCGCGGTGACGGCGCCGTGCTCGGGCTCTCCCGCTCCCAGCAGGCCGACGGATACGGGGCCTCGCAGCCGGTGGTGGCGGTGGCCGGCCGCGACGGGACCTTCGTCGAGCGCGACCTCGGGGTGGCCACCCCCGACGGCGGCAGCATCCAGGACCTGGTCGTGTCCGGCGGCCGGACCGCAATCGTCCTGAGCGCCGGGGGGCGCACGGTCCTGGCGGTCGACGACCTCGCTCTGCGCTTCACGACCCGGCAGGTGCCGACCCGCGCCGAGCCGCGCCGCCTGTCGCTCGCAGCCTCCGGTGGTCGGCTGTTCGTCGGCCACATCGAGTGCTTCACGTCGTCCGCCGGTCGGTTTACCTGCCGGGCCTACGTCGCCGAGGGCGGTGTCACTGGTCCGCTGACCACCACTGAGGTGTCCGCGCCGTTCGGGCGGAAGGACGCAGGGGTGGCCGTCGATGACCTGGTCGTCACCGCGGCCCGCGGCAGGGCCACCGCGGTCACGACTGTCGGGCAGGGTGCGTGGGCGCAGACGCAGACGTAGCGCTCCCACCGTGTGCGGCGGACGCCGGTAGCCTCTGCGGTCGTGAGCCTCTCCATCGGGATCGTCGGCCTGCCCAACGTCGGCAAGAGCACCCTGTTCAACGCGCTGACTAAGAACAACGTGCTGGCGGCCAACTACCCGTTCGCGACGATCGAGCCCAACGTCGGCGTGGTGGGTGTCCCCGACGCCCGCATCGGCAAGCTCGCTGAGGTCTTCGGATCTGCCAAGCAGCTCCCCGCGACCGTCGACTTCGTCGACATCGCCGGCATCGTGCGCGGCGCCTCGGAGGGGCAGGGCCTCGGCAACAAGTTCCTCGCCAACATCCGCGACAGCGACGCGATCTGCCAGGTCATCCGGGTCTTCGACGACGGCGACGTCGTGCACGTCGACGGCAAGGTCTCGCCGAAGGACGACATCGAGACCATCAACACCGAGCTCATCCTCGCGGACCTGCAGACGATCGAGAAGGCGCTGCCGCGGCTCGAGAAGGAAGCCCGGATCAAGAAGGATGTCGTCGCCCAGCTCGAGGCCGTGCGTCGCGCCCAAGAGGTGCTCGACAGCGGCCAGACGGTCTTCGGTGCCGGCCTCGATCGTGAGCCGCTGCGCGAGCTGCACCTACTGACAGCCAAGCCTTTCCTCTACGTCTTCAACCTCGACGAAGCGCAGCTCGTCGACGCAGATCTGCGGGTGTCGCTCGCCGCTCTGGTCGCTCCTGCCGAGGCTGTCTTCCTCGACGCGAAGGTCGAGATGGAACTCGTCGAGATGGACGACGCCGATGCCCTGGAGCTGCTGCAGTCGATGGGCCAGGAGGAGTCCGGGCTGAACCAGCTCGCCCGGATCGGCTTTGCGACGCTGGGGTTGCAGACCTACCTCACCGCCGGTCCTAAGGAAGCACGGGCCTGGACGATTCCGGTCGGCGCCACCGCCCCCCAGGCCGCGGGTGTCATCCACACCGACTTCGAGCGCGGCTTCATCAAGGCTGAGGTCATCGGCTTTGCGGACCTGGTGGAGCTCGGGTCCGTGGTGGCTGCACGTTCGGCCGGCAAGGCCCGCATGGAGGGCAAGGACTACGTCATGCAGGACGGCGACGTCGTGGAATTCCGCTTCGGATCAACGTCTACGAGCAAGCAGTAGGTACGGCGCTCCAGAACTGTCGGGGACGACCCGTGGCTCACGAGCCCGACTGCGTGCTCCCGAACCACGAGCATCCCAGCGACGCGGAGATCCAGGCTGCAGTACGGCGAGATCGGCGCTGATCGTGCGGACAGTGCCGTCACTCAACCCGAGGAGCGACTGGCGACTGCTCGGCGGTCGAGGAACGCGTAGCCGTAGACCCCGAAGGTACGACCATTGGCCTCACCGCCTGCCCTCGGTACGCCGAGCCTTGACCCGTGGCCGTCCTGCGACCAAGATTAGTCAGGTGACTAGCCCGCTGGCAAGCCCCACCCGCGACCGCGCCGACGCGAGCACGCGGCTACTCGACGCCGCCGAGTCGATCTTGATCGCAGAGGGCTACCCGGCGGTGACGACGCGGCGGCTGGGCGCCGTCGCCGGCGTCAACCACGGGCTGGTCCACTACTACTGGGACAGCCTCGAGGACCTGCTCGTAGCTGTCCTCGAGCGCTTCACCGCGCGCCTGCTGGCCCGGCAGCGGGCGCTCTACGCGCGGGACGCCCCCTTCGTCGAGCGCTGGCGCGAGGCGATGGGGCACCTGCTGCAGAGCGACCTCGACAGCGGCTACCAGAAGGTATGGCTGGAGCTGCAGGCGCTGGCGTGGAACCGGCCGACGCTGCGCGCGCGGGTGGCCGCGGTGGCCGCGGCCTGGCGAGGGGTGCTCACCGAGGCCTTCGCACGCGCGGTGGTCGAGGGCGAGGTCGACACGCACGGCTGGCCGCTCGAGGCCGTCGTGGCGCTGGTAATGACGACCAACGAGGGCGTGCTGCTCGAGCGGCAGACGGGCGTGGAGACGGGGCACACGGCGCTACTGGCGATGGCGGAGCAGATTTTGGGAGGGAGACCCTCATGCGCGCTCGGCAACCAGACCTGAAGGGCTCCGTCGTCCGGGACGGAGTGCGCACTTGCTACGAGGTGCACGGCGACGGGCCGGTCACCGTCCTGCTGCTGCCGACCTGGTCGATCGTGCACGCCCGGCATTGGAAGGCACAGGTGCCCTTCTTGGCGCGGCGGGCACGCGTCGTCGTCCTCGACGGCCGAGGCAACGGCGAGGCCGACCGCCCCGCCGACCCGGTTGCCTACGACGAAGCGGAATACGCCGCAGACGCCGTCGCCGTCCTGGACCTGCTCGGGATCGACCGGGCCGTGCTCGTCTCGCTGTCACTCGGTGCGCAGCGGGCCCTGTTACTGGCCGCCGAGCACCCGGATCGGGTGGCCGGGGCGGTCTTCATCGCGCCCTCCCTGCCGCTGGCGGAGCCGCACCCCGAGCGCGTCGTGCACGCCTTCGACGAGGCGCTCGACACGGACGTCGGCTGGGCCCGCTTCAACGCGTCCTACTGGCGGCGCGACCTGCGCGGCTTCCTCGAGTTCTTCTTCGATCGCTGCCTGACCGAGCCGCACTCGAGCAAGCAGTGGGAGGACGCCGTCGGCTGGGGCCTGGAGACCGATGCCGACACCTTGATCGCGACGCTCTCGGGGACGGCCCAGTCGCGCGAGGAGATCCTCGCGCTCGCCGGGCGGGTGCGCTGCCCGGTGCTGGTCGTCCACGGTGACGAGGACGCCATCAGCCCGGTCGCTCGCGGTAAGGCCCTGGCGGACTGCACCGGCGGCGACCTGCTGACGATGGTCGGTTGCGGTCACTTCCCGCACGCGCGTGACCCGGTGGCCGTCAACCTGGCGCTCGACGATTTCCTCCGCCGAGTCGCGCCGTCCTCACCGGTCCGACGTACGTGGACCCGGGGCAAGAGCCGGCCGCGCCGCGCGCTCTTCGTCTCGTCACCCATCGGTCTGGGCCATGCCCAGCGGGACGTCGCCATCGCCCGCGAGCTGCGCCGGCTGCACCCTGACCTGCAGGTGGACTGGCTCGCGCAGCACCCGGTCACGCGGGTGTTGCAGGACAGCGGCGAGCGGATACATCCGGCATCCGCCCATCTGGCGAACGAGAGCCAGCACATCGAGAGCGAGTCGGCCGAGCACGACCTGCACTGCTTCCAGGCGTGGCGCCGGATGGACGAGATCCTCGTCGCCAACTTCCTCGTGTTCGCTGACGTGGTCCGGGACGAGCATTACGACCTGTGGATCGGCGACGAGGCCTGGGAGCTGGACTACTTCCTGCACGAGAACCCCGAGCTGAAGCGGGCGCCGTACGCCTGGCTCACCGACTTCGTCGGCTGGGTCCCCATGCCAGAGGGCGGTTCGCACGAGGCCGTGCTGACGGCCGACTACAACGCGGAGATGGTGGAGCACATCGCCCGGTTCCCGCGGCTGCGCGACCGGGCGGTGTTCGTCGGCAACCCCGAGGACGTGATCCCCGGCACGTTCGGGCCCGACCTGCCGGAGATCCGCTCCTGGGTGGACCAGCACTACGACTACAGCGGGTACGTCACCGGCTTCGACCCGCGCGACCTCGGCGAGCGCGAGCAGCTGCGGGAGGAGCTCGGGTACCGCTCGGACGAGCGGGTCTGCCTGGTCACCGTGGGCGGTTCCGGTGTCGGGCTGCATCTCCTGCGCCGCGTCATCGCCGCTGCCGCTCCGGCGAAGTCGTTGCTGCCCGACCTGCGCATGGTCGTCGTGACGGGGCCGCGCATCGATCCGCGC
>JBKKBU010000415.1:0-2625 GCA_046713755.1 Mycobacteriales bacterium | reverse complement strand
CCCCAGCTCGACGGACCCGGTGATCACCCGCCCGCGGTGCACGACGAGGTCCGGCAGTGACCGCTGCACGTCGGTGACCTCGACGACGGTCCCGTCGGCGAGGGTGATCCGACCGCGGTCGGCCTTCTGCCCACCGCCTTCGGCGTAGAAGGGCGTGCGGTCGAGGACCAACTCGACGAGGTCGCCTTCCCGAGCCGCCGCGCCCACCGCGCCATCGACGAGCAGCCCGCGCACGACCGCCTCCGACGACACATCTGAGTAGCCGGTGAAGTCCGACGCTCCGGCGGCATCGAGCAGGGCCCGGTACGCCGACACGTCGTTCGGACCCTGCTTCTTCAGCCGCGAGTCCTCCTTGGCGCGGGTCCGCTGCTCCGCCATGAGCGCACGGAAGCCGTCCTCGTCGACCTGGATCTCACGTTCGGCCGCCATCTCCAGCGTGAGCTCGATGGGGAAGCCGTAGGTGTCATGCAACTTGAAGGCCATGTCCCCCATGAGGACATCCGCTCCGATCTGGGAGCGGTCGGCCGCCACGAAGTCCTCGAAGTACCGCGTCCCGCGCGTGAGCGTCTCGAGGAAGGAGCCTTCCTCCGAAGCCATGACGGAGTGGATCCGCCCGGAGTCGCTGACCAGCGAGGGGTACTGCGGCCCCATCGCCCCGATCGCCGACTCGGTGAGCTCGCGCACGGTGGGATCCGAGGCCCCCAGCAGGCGCATCGCCCGCACCGCCCGGCGCACGATGCGCCGCAGCACGTAGCCGCGGCCCTCGTTGCCGGGGGTGATGCCGTCGCCGATCATCATGACAGCGGTCCGGATGTGGTCGGTGACGACCCGCAGCCGGACATCGGCTGCGTGGTCCGCGCCGTAGCGGGCACCGGTCAGCCCGGCCGCCCGGTCGAGGATCGCCCGCGACGTGTCGATCTCGTAGAGGTTGTCGACGCCCTGCAGGACCGCCGCCATCCGCTCCAGGCCCATCCCGGTGTCGATGTTCTGCTTCGGGAGGTCGCCCAGGATCGGGTAGTCGTCCTTGCCGGTGCCGGCGCCGCGCTCTGACTGCATGAAGACGAGGTTCCACAGCTCGAGGTAGCGCTCGCCGTTGACGGCCGGCCCACCTTCCTCGCCGTACGCCGGACCACGGTCGTAGTTGATCTCCGAGCAGGGCCCGCAGGGGCCGGGGACGCCCATCGACCAGTAGTTCTCCGACTTGCCGAGCCGCTGGATGCGCTCCTCGGGGACCCCGATCTGCCGCCACAGACCGTGGGCCTCGTCATCGTCGAGGTAGACCGTGACCCAGAGCTTGGCTTCCTCCAGGCCGTAGCCGCCGTCGGTCACCGGCCGCGTCATCAGCTCCCAGGCCAGCTCGATCGCGCCGGCCTTGAAGTAGTCGCCGAAGCTGAAGTTGCCGGCCATCTGGAAGAAGGACCCGTGCCGCGTGGTCTTGCCGACCTCGTCGATGTCGAGGGTCCGCACGCACTTCTGGACCGATGCTGCGCGCAGCCACGGCGCCGGCTGCTCGCCGAGGAAGTAGGGCTTGAAGGGCACCATGCCGGCGTTGACGAGCAGCAGCGTCGGGTCGTCGGCGATGAGCGAGGCCGAGGGCACCACCGTGTGCCCGCGCTGCTCGAAGTGGCCGAGGAACCGTGCGCGGATGTCGTCGGAGCGCATCAGGAGTCGATGAGGTCGTTGGTGCCGTCGAGGCCGAGCTGGGTCCGCAGGTCGTCCTCGCGCTCCGCCATTCCCGCGCGCACCTCGGTGCCGAAGTCGCGGATCGCCTCGCTGAGCCCACCGAGCGCTCCGGTGAGACCACCCGCCATGCCGGCCGGGGTGAGCTTCGCCGCCGCCGCCGTCGCCCTGCGCACGACAAGCACACCTACCGTCGCGCCGAGCGCGATGTAGAACAGCCTGCGCGTCACTTCTTCTTCGCCTTCTTGCCGCCGTCGGAGCCCGCCTTGAGGGCAGTCTTCTCCGCCTTCACCTCTGCCCGCACCCGCTTTTCGACGTCGGCATGCGACCGCTTGGCAGCCGCCCGGCGGACGCCGTAGGAGAAGGCCGCGACCTTCACGACCGGGCTGCCGAGCGTGGCAGCGAACAGCGAGGTCAACGAAGAGGCGTTAGCGGTGATCGACTGCACGTTGGCCGTGATCGCGTCGACCCGCACGAGCTCCTCGTTGACGTGGGTCACCGTGCCGGTGACCTCACCGAGCAGCGGCACGGTCTTCTCCGTGATCCCCTCGACCAGCTTGCGGGTCTCATCGATCACCTTGGTGAGGCGCACGAGCAAAAAGCACAGGACGAGCACCAGGATCGCGAAGAACACCGCGAACACCAGCCCCACCACATCGCCGACATCGACCACGTTGGACTACTCCTTCTTCGACCCGAGCTCATCGGGTGTTGGCAGTGCCGGCTTACAACGAGGACGGAAGCCGGTCGCGACGTCCTCCGGGACTACCCGCCGGTCACCGCGCAATACCTCGCGCAGCCCCGCGAGCCGCTCCGAGGCGACGCGCTCGACCCCCAGGCCGCCGGGCAGGTAGTACTCCCGCCCCACGACCGGGTCGGGCGCGTACTGCTGCGCGACGACCCGTCCCGGGAAGTCGTGAGGGTATCGGTAGCCGGTGTGCCCGA
>JBKKBU010000414.1:0-4637 GCA_046713755.1 Mycobacteriales bacterium | reverse complement strand
CGCCTACCCCGGAGCTCGGCCGTCGGCAGCCGATCTGCGTGCGTGCGTGCAGCAGGCCCTCGCTGCGGTCTGCGCTGACCTCGGTGACAAGGCGCTCCTGGGTGTAGGTGTGGCGGTGCCGGCGATGTGCCTGGCCACTGGCGAGATCGTCGCCTCGTCGGTGCTCCCGGCTCTCGAGGGTCGCTGGCTCCATGAGTTCCTGAGCGCCACCTATGACGTGCCGGTGGTGATCGATACGGACTCCAGGGCCCAGGCGCTGGCGGAGAAGTGGTTCGGGCAGGGACGAGGCGTGCGGGTCTTCGCTGCCATTCGGGTCAGTGAGGGCATCGGCGCCGGGGTGGTGCTCAACGGGACCGTTTTCAGGGCCGACCAGGGCATCGGTAGCGAATTCGGTCACACCGTGGTGGAGCGGCGCGGTGGTCTGCCGTGCCGGTGCGGAGGGTTCGGCTGCTGGCAGACGGTCGCAGGAACGGGCTGGATCCGGCGCGAGGCGCGCGCGCGGGGTCTGAAAGGCGCAGCCAAGCTGGATTGTGCCGCCCTGGTGTCGAGGGCCAAGGACGACCCGGCCGTGGCCGCCCTGCTCGCGGACTACGCCGACAACATCGCGGTCGGACTGGCCAACCTCATGCACGTCTATCACCCGTTGCTGTTCATCCTGAACGGCAACGTGCTCGGCGGTGGTGAGCCGCTTCGCGAGGCGGTGGAGAAGGCACTTCGCAAGCGGGTTGTGGCCCTGGTCCGGGATGACGTGCGGGTCGTTCTGTCTCAGCTCGACGGTCGGGCCAGCCTGCAGGGTGCAGCCGCGTTGGTCCTCTCCGCGCGCTTCCAGCTCGCCGGCTGACGAGGATTGCCTTTCGTACAGTCGTTATACATAATGAGGCTGTGCAACTCGCGACAGTCAACGGTGCCAACCTCGAATACGAGGTGATGGGGGATGGCGCCGACCTGGTGTGGCTGCATGGCATGGGGGGCAACCTCGAGCTCGAGCGGCGGAGCGCCGCTGCTCTCGCCAGGCACCACCGGGTTCTTTGGTACTCCTCGCGTGGCCACGGCCGCTCGTCGGCGCCGGCCAAGCGGGCCGGCTGGTCGTACGGCGCGCTGGCGGGTGACCTCGACGCCATGCTCGACGTCGTGGGCTTCGACCGGCCGCTGCTCGTCGGCGGCTCGCACGGTGCGAACACGATCTTGCGGCACGCTGTCGAGCACCCTGGGCGTGCCAAGGCGCTGATCCTCATCGCGCCCGGCGGCAACGCGCTCGCCCGACCGTCCCGCCGACAGTTCGCGCCCATCTGGCTCATGCTGAACATTGCCCGACTGCATGGTCGGGACGGGTTGATCCGGTTCGTCACGGGGCTGAACCCTGACGACCCTGATGCCGACGCGGAGATGCTCGCGGCGGCACGTACGCACGACCCGCGGGCGCTGGCCCGGGCGCTACGGCGGATCCCCGACCAGGGTGCAGTGGACGAGCTGGCGCTGGCCGGTCTGGAGGTGCCCACCGTCGTCGCGGCGTGGGACGGCGACCCGGTCATCCATCCCATCGCGTTGGCCCGTCGCATCGTGGACCGGATCCCGGGCGCGCGCTTCGAGCAGATCGCCCCGTTGACCGATGCGGCGCCCCAGGAGGTCGCGGACCGCCTGGCCAGTTGCGTACTGCGGTGGGCCGGTTCGTCGCCTTGACCCGCGCTGACCCTGCGCCCCGCAACGTCCCGGAACGCCGCCAGTTTCGGCTGCTCATGACGGCAGAGACCCTGTCGCTGTTCGGGGACCAGCTACTCGGCGTAGCCCTGCCGCTCTACGCCTTCGACCACCTCGGGGGCGCGACCGCCTCGGTGGCGATCCTGCTGGCCCGCGTGATCCCGCTCGGCCTGCTGGGTGTGTGGGGCGGAGTCGTTGCCGACCGCGTCGACCGGCGCCGGCTGCTCGTCGCCGTCGGATTGCTTCGAGCGGCGCTCGTCCTCCCGCTGCTCGCCATGGGTGGTGGTGGGCTGGTCCTGGTGATCGCCGTGGTCTTCGGGCTGGCTGCCTCCGGCCAGCTTGCCGGACCGGCCGTGGGCGCGTCGTTGCCGGCCGTCGTCAGCCCGGAGGACCTGCCGTCGGCAAACGCCCGGCTGGCCGCTCGGACCGTGCTTGTCGGATTGATCGCTCCCACGCTCGGAGCTGTGGTGTACGCCGGACCGGGGCTGACAGCTGTCCTGGTCCTCAACGTCACGCTCTACGTGCTCGGTGCCGCCGTCGCGCGGATCCTTGAGCTGCCGCAGCCGATCCGCGAGAACTCCGATGCCGGCCTGGTCGCCGACCTGGTCGCCGGTGTCCGCATCCTGTCCGCCGATCCGATGCTGCGGCGGCTCCTCGCGGTCGTGACCGTGGCGATGTTCGGTCTGGCGGTCGAGCTGGCGGTGCTGGTCCCATTCGTCCGTGGCGTCCTGCACGGCAGCCCGACCGCGGTCGGCGCCCTCACCACTGTGCAGGCAGTCGGCGGGTTGGTCGGCGCCGTACTGGTTCCCATCATCGCCAGGCGCCGTGGCTCCAGGTTCCTCATCCAGGTCGGCATTCTCGGCCTGCCCATGGCGGCGCTCAGCTTCCTTGTCAGCCAGCGGGTCTGGCAGGCGGTGCCGGGTGTGCTGCTGGCGGGGCTGCTCGTCACCGTGCTGTACGCCGGGGCGCAAACCCACCTGCAGCGCACCGTGCCGAACGCGTACCTCGGACGAGTGCTCGGCGTCATCGGGTCCGCCTTCGGCCTGGCTTCCATGGCCGGCACCGGGTTGGCGGTTGCGCTAACTCGCGTCATGTCGCTCCGGGACTGCCTCAAGGTCGCCGCCGCTATCGAGCTGGTGGCAGTCCTGATGTGGACCATGCGGACGGCCGCTGCTCGTCGACGTATCCCGGCGGAATCCCGATAGCGACGGTCAAGGCCGAGGGCTGGACGCCGACCGAGGGTTCGTATATCTTTCATACATATTTTTCTGCAGGTGCGGGCCGGGTGGTGTCGAACCTGATGGGCAACACGACTGACCGTCAGCTCACAGGGGAGAAGCCAATGCCCAGGTATCGGACCTTCATCGCGGCGGCGGTTGCCCTGACACTCGGACTGGGTGCGGCTGCGCAGGCGGCTCCGACCGACCAACCCGTGAGCAGCCAACTCGTGGCGCCGGCCCAGTGCGAGTCGCTGCTGGGCTGCGGTGCCGACCTCGAGACCGCGGTCGAGCTTGAGCGCAAGATGGAAGACCACCTCTATTACGGGATGGCCCTAGGGATCAACTACAACACCCCCGAGCGCATCCCCGGCGATGTGCGCGACGCCGGCCACGAGTGGGGCGACGCGGGGATCTGGAGCGGCAACTACCTGGCGGCGGAGTCCTTCCGCTATGCCGTGGCTCGCGAGCAGCTCCGCGCGGGTGGCAAGGACAAGCCGAAGGATGGCAAAGTCGAGGACAAGGGCGAGGACCGAGCGTTCTGGAAGGCCCAGCAGGCCGAGGCCAAGGTCCGCATCGACGCGATGCTGGCGCAGGTTGACCTCCGTACCAACATCGCTCGCGCCTGGAAGAACTCCGGTGGTGGGGTCGTGCAGGGGGAGCCCGGCATGCTGATGTTCTCTTGCACCCCGACCGATGCCCCTGCTGGCTTCGGTATCCTCCCAAACACTGATGTGCGCGGCCCTTGGCCTTGGACGAACGATGCCGGTCGGCCGGCCCGCTTGACGCTGCCGGCGGGTGACTATGTCTGTGAGGCCTCAACATCCCGGGACGCCTACGCGGGAACGTTGTTTGGGCTGCTGACCGCGTTCAACCTGGTCTCCGCCGACGACCTGGCCTTGCGCGCCTTGATCCGTGACGACGTGCTCGCCCTCGCCAATTACCTTCTGAAGCACGCCTGGAGCTGGGTACGCCCTGATAACCCGGGCGAGGGAAGAGATGGCGTCGTCACCCCGTTGATGGTGCTCTCGCCGACCTATCGCCTGGCCATCACGCAGGCGGCCCGCCACGTGGCTCGGGTAGCCGGTCCGGCGACCGAGGCCGCGAAGTGGGAAGCGGCCTGGGCCGAGGAGCTCGCCACCCAGGCGACCGCCGGGAACGCCATCTCCCACCTGTTCAACGACCCCAGCCCGACAGCGGACTACTACGGCTTCAACCTCGCGCACCTGATGTACTTCAACCTCATCCGGTTGGCCGAGGGTCCTGCCGAGAAGGCCTTGTTCCGGCGGGACTTCAGCATCATCGACCGCCAGACCAGCGACGACGTGAACTCCTTCTTCGAGGCGGTCTCCTACACCTTCACCGGTGAGCCGTCCCGTCGCGACGCTGCCGTGCAGCACCTGCGCGAGTGGCGCGACTGGCGGGCGAAGCTCGACCTCGGCGGCAGCACCATCAACAGCACCCGCTGTGGAACAGCGATCGAATGCGTTCCCGAAGACCAGTACTACATCATCACCAGCACACCGGCCGGAGACACGTCGGTCACCGTGCAGGGGAGTTCGAGCAGGCTGCGCGCGGTGGTTCCGCTGCCGGTGGCCGAGCGGCGGCCCGCGGACTTCCTCTGGCAGCGCTCCCCGTTCACCGGCCTGGATGGCAGCATCGAAGCCAGCCATCAGGAGCCGGGAATCGACTACCTGCTGCCCTACTGGATGCTGCGCTACT
>JBKKBU010000413.1:0-3745 GCA_046713755.1 Mycobacteriales bacterium | reverse complement strand
CGGCGCGCTCCCGCTCCGCCAGCCGGCCACAGGTCACCGCCAGCAGCAGGTCGTCAGGGCGCTCGGCCGGCAGCTCCAGGACGCGGTCGGCAGCGATGGCGGCATCCTGGTGGTCCCCGATGACGGTTTGCACTGCGGTGGCCGCCTTGGCCGTGCGCTTCGCAGGGCCACCGAGCACCACGGCGGCGACCTCGGCGGCGTAGCGGGCCCGCTTGGCGAGGATGCGGACGCGGTGCCAATCATCGTCAGGGTCGTCGAGGTGCAGGCGCCCGGCGTTCTTCGCGAGGTGGGACCAGGTGGCACCCACCAGCTCGGGGAGGGCGTCGGAGCAGCGCCGACCCGCGACGTCGCTGCCGACCGGCTCGCGGGCGGTGGCAACCAACAGCTCGAGCAGGTCCAGGTAGCGCGCCGAGCCGAGAGCGGCCAGCACCACCGGCCGCGCATCACGCTCGTGCTGAGCGAGCAGGGCGTCGACCGTCGCCACCGCGCCGGCATCGAGCGGGGCCAGCCGGTCGGCGCGGGCGGTCTTGGCGAGCCGGGCCCGAAGGACCTCGAGGTCGCGCGACCCGCCGAGGGTGTCCGCCAGCCAGGCGAGCTCGCCCCGCAGCACCTCGACGCGCGGGTCGTCGAGCACCGGCCGGAAGGTCCGCAGGTCGCTGCGCAACCGCCGGCAGGCCACCCGCATCTGGTGCACGGCGTCGGCCACGTCGCGACGTACCCCGGGATCGGTCTCGACCAGCCGGCGCAGCCCGTCGGCGAGCGAGTGGCTCACCAGTGCCAGCGCCGGATCCTTCTTGGCCACCGATCGCAGCGCCGGGAGATCGTCTGGGGCAGCCGCGTCAGGGCCGAGGGCCCGGACCAGCTTCGGCACCTGCCGCGAGACGACGGCGCCGGCTGCCACCAGCGCCCGCACGGCCACCTCGGCCGCCTGGTCGGCCCCCTCGACCCCGTCCCGAACTTCCACTTCGACCTCGCGGAACCTGGAGACGACCGAGCGACCGTCCAGCAGGGAGACGGTGTCGTCGACGACCTCAGCGAGCTCCTCGCCCTGCTCGCCGAGGAGCACGTGCGTGGTCCGCAACGTCCGCAGCACGGCAACGGGGTGAAGCGCTGCGCCCCGCAACCGCGCGGTGACCAACGCCTCCAGCTCCACCGGTAGCCGTCCCGGCGCTCCTTCCACCGACACCTCGTCACGATCGAGCGCGACCCCGACCTGAGGCCGGGGCAGCTTGAGCGTCCAGCGCGGCGCCCCCTCCCCGGTGCGGTGCCGCAACGTCACACCGGCGCGCGCCAGTCGCAGGTCCGCGCAGTCGTGGTAGACCGCGCGCAGCGACACCGGGGGTGCGGTGGAGACGACGTGGATCCCGCACGCTGGATCCACCAGCTCAGGTACGACGAAGGTCCCGTGCACGTCCAGCTTGGTCTCGAGCTCCCGCACGCCAACCTCCAGCCCTCATGATCGGGCACGGGAGACTGGCGCGCTACTCCCCCGCTGAGTGACGGTGGTTAGTCGACGACCACGTCTCCGAGCTTGATGCGCTGGCCCCGCTTGACGACGATCCGCTTGCTGATGCCCGATCCCTTCGGGCCGGTGATGACCAGGACGTAGGCCTCGGTCTTCTTCGCCGCCGCGAAGGCCGGCCGCGTGGAGGGGTTCACGTGCCACTCGAAGCGGCCGTCCGAGCCGGTCTCCATGGTGGTGTCGAGGAACTCACGGAAGACCTTCTGCCCCAGCGGGTTCTTGGTGCCCTGCTGCCACAGCTCGGTGTCGAAGGTCTTGGTGATCGACAGCTTGGCCTTCACCGGCCGGCCCTGTCGGTCCACTGCGCGACCGGTGATCATGGCGTGGGCCAGCCGCTTGGACGTGATGCTCATGTCCTTGAGCTCGGCTGCCGCATCGTCGTCGAGCTTGAGCGCCGTGCGCTTCTCCGGGGCAATGCAGCCGTACGTCGCCAGGAGGATGAAGGCCTCACGGTTCTTGGCGTACATCGCCGGCACGGTCGTCTTGTACGGCGGATGGAACGACGACCCGGCGTGCTCGAACGTGTAGCCGATCGACCCGTGGGCACCGTAGGCGTAGTCCGAGGTCGTACCGGTCGTGACGTAGAGGTCGATGGACTTCTGCGGCTTGTACTTGTTGTAGACCGCCATCGCCCGACCCAGACCCTCGAGCAGGTCGTTGTCAGGCGCGTCGTCGCGGGTGTCGCCCCAGGCCCACAGCAGCAGGTCGCCCGAGGTGTGGTTGGTGACCATCGCCGTGACGTGGTGGGTCTTGAAGATGTGAGCGACGTTCTTGGTCTCCTGCTCGGAGAACGGGTCGGTGCCCCGATAGGTGGCGTCTGTCATCACCGGCGACGAGCCGGCCGCGTCGTCGCCCCACTGGTAGGCGTAGTTGCGGTTGGGATCGACCCCGAGGTAGCCGTTGGACTGGGCAGGCGATCGCTGCTCGACCACTCCGAGCCCCTCACCGGCGTGGGTGGAGCCGAGGGGCCGACGGTTCTTGCGGATGTAACGACCCTGACCGCCGAGGACCAGGGCCTCCGGCGGGAGCGGGTTGGTGACGCCACCCACTTCGCCGGTCTCGACCGGCGGGAACGACCGGCTGTAGTGGTAGCCGTCGACGTTGACGACCGGCACGATGATCGTGCGGACGTTGTCGACGATCGCCTTGATCCGCTTGTCCTTGCTGTAGTTCTGCAGGAGGTCGAAGGCCCACATGATCGGGACCTCCGAAGCCGGCCACTCGCGGGCGTGGTGGCAGCCGTCCTGGTAGAAGACCGGCCGGCCGTCCTTCTTGCTGACGTTGGTCGCGATCTCCAGGCCGTAGACCGTGCGACCCTCGAGCGTGCGGTGCGGAAGCTCGATCAGTCGGGCCTTGCTGGGGTACTTCTTGACCAGTGCCCGCATGTCCCGCTCGTAGTCCGCGAGCAGGCGGTAGTCACCGTTCGCGGTCTCCCCGGGCTGCTTGGCGAGCAGCGAGACCGAGCCATGCGCAGCCGCAGCCTCGAGCGCGTCGCGGCGGGCAACGTCCTCGACCTCGATCTCGAACTTCAGGCCGGTGGCCTGTAGGCGGGCCAGGTCGCCGGGCCACAGCAGGTACTGCACGGAGCCGTCGCCGTAGACGACGTGGGTGTCGTCGAAGCCGACCAGCTTCTTGTGCTGCGCGGCGCTGGTGGCCCAGACGCGGGCCAGCTGCAGCGGCTCGGCGGGGGCGCCCGTCGATGCGCCGGTCGAGGCCCGCGACGGCAGCGCGGTGCCGACGGCCCCGACCGCGGCCACCGCCCCCGCGGAGCGGAACAGGGTGCGGCGGGAGATACCGGAGGAGGTCATGCTTCGGCTCCAAGAAGTCGTACGACGGGGTGGGTGGCTCTGTTCGACGCGAGGGCCCTCAGGACCTGCCTGCGCTACTGCAGAACGGCGACTGCCGGATCGTCATAGGTCTTGTCGACGAAGCCGACCGCGATCTTGCCGCTCGGCAGGATCGCGACCGTGGCGAAGTCGAAGCGGTTGCTCTTCGCGCCGCTGACCACTCCGCTGACGTCGAGGCCGGCAGTGAACGACATGTTGCCCTCGCCGACGAGCAGGATGTCCTTGAGCGTGGCCTTGCCCCGCTTGGTGTCGATCCGCAGGACCAGGTCCTGGTTGTTCTTGTCGTCCTTCTTGACGTGCAGGGCCACGGCCGACAGGCCGAGCTTGCCGTGCGCCTTGAAGTCCATCGACTCGATGTTGGCCTCACCGGGCACGG
>JBKKBU010000412.1:0-4749 GCA_046713755.1 Mycobacteriales bacterium | reverse complement strand
TCGACGAGGGCATCGAGGGCCTGGTCCACATCTCCGAGCTGGCCGAGCGCCACGTCGAGATCCCGGAGCAGGTCGTCAACGTCGGTGACGAGCTGCTCGTCAAGGTCATCGACATCGACCTCGAGCGGCGCCGGATCTCGCTGTCGCTCAAGCAGGCCAACGAGAACGGCCCGCAGGCCGAGGAGCACTTCGACCCCGCGCAGTACGGCATGAACGCGTCGTACGACGACGCCGGCCAGTACGTCTACCCCGAGGGCTTCGACCCGGAGACCGGCGACTGGCTGCCGGGCTACGAGACGGCCAAGGAGGCCTGGGAGAAGCAGTACGCCGACGCCCAGAAGCGCTTCCAGGCCCACCAGGAGCAGATCAAGCGGATGCAGGCCGCCGACGCCGAGGCGTCCGTCCCGCAGTCGTACTCCTCGGAGACCGGCCTCGAGGGCGAGGCGGGTGTCGACGGCGCCGAGAGCGGCGACCCGGCTGACCCGACGGCGCCGCGTCCCGCGCCGGCCCCGTCCGGCGGCACGCTGGCCTCCGACGAGGCCCTGCAGGCCCTGCGCGAGAAGCTCTCCGGCGGCGGCGCCTAACCACCGCTGCAACCGCTGGCACCCGCCCACTGGGCACCACGAGGGCCCGCCGCTCCCACCCGGGACGGCGGGCCCTCGTGCGTCCCGCCCCGGACGACGGATGGGGGCCCGGCACCCGCCTGCGGGTCGCTTTCGGGGCGGATTCGGACGGCGGACATCCACCTCGCTGCTCGCCTCCCACCGGTGTCGCGGGTCGCGCTCACCCGCCCGGAACGAGCGGTCAGGTGGATGTCGGGCGTCCGCCGGCGCTATCCACAGATCGTGGATGCCGGGGCCGAGCGAGCTTCGGCGGGCGCAGAGTCTCGGGATGGACATCCCGGCCGCTGTCGCCACGTGTGGTCGCACTCGCCAAGGGCTCGCGCCCCTGCCCGCACTCGTCCGCGCGGGCGTCGATCGGCGGCGGTTGGTCGAGCACGCCGATGTGGTTCGGGTGCGACCGCGGGTCTACGCGATGGACCCGCTACCGCCTTGGCCGCAGTACGTCGTCACCCCGGAGGGCCTGGCTCCCGACCACCTCGCACAGGTGCGGGCTGTGCTGCTCAGCCTGGGGCTGCGGGCCACGGCCAGCGGCCGAACCGCCGCGTGCCTGCGGGGATGGCAGCTGCTCGTCGAACCGGCCAGGACCGTGGAGGTTGCTGTCCCGCACGGCCGGGCTCGCACCAAGCTGCCCCACGTGCGCTGCCGACAGCGCAGGTCGATCCCGCGCGAGCTCCTCTGCGTCGTCCCTGGCCAGGACTGGCTGTGGGTCACGACCGCCATCCAGACCGCGCTCGACTGCCTGCTGGAGCTGCCCTTGATCGAGGCGGTCGTGGCCGTCGACAGCGCGCTCCGCGCGAAGGACGTCACCCTCGCCGAGCTGGCGGCCGCCGTGGCTGCGCTGCCGGGCCGACGGGAGGCGGCCAAGGCGCGCCGGGCACTCGAGCTGTGCGACGCCGCCTCCGGATCGGTCCTGGAGTCGGTGCTGCGGGTGCGGATGCTGCAGGCGGACATCGGCGGCTTTACGTGTCAGCGGGTGCTCACCGGTCACGACGGGCGCTACGTGCTCCGCGTCGACTTCTGCTTCGAGGCCGCGCGTCTGGTGGTCGAGGCCGACGGCGCCAGGTGGCACCAGGACGGGCTGCTCGATCGAGGGACGGACAACGAGCTGGCCGCAGCTGGCTGGCGGGTGTTGCGCTTCACCTGGGCCGAGGTGCTCCACGAATCGGAACGCGTCCTCGCTCTCATCCGGGCAGCCTGCGGCGCACCGGCGCGGACTGGCGACATCCACCTCGCGCCCCCCACCGCGGCCGCTGCCTGATCTGAGTGCCGCGACGGTCGCGGGGCCCGAGCTGGATGCCCGCTGTCCGAACCAGGCTGTGGAGCGGTCGCGTTGGTGGGCTGGTGGCACCGTTCGGCGCGCGGTCGCGTTGGTGGGCTGGCGGCACCGTCCGGCGCGCGCTCGCGTAGCGTGCTCCGGATGCTGGTCGTCGGCCTCACCGGAGGCATCGGGTCTGGGAAGTCCGCCGTCAGCGCCATGCTGTCCGCCCGCGGGGCCGTTGTCCTCGACGCTGATGTGCACGCCCGTGAGGTGGTGGCCCCGGGGACGCCCGGATTGGCGGCCGTGGTGGCGGCCTTCGGCGACGGTGTCCTCGGCGCCGACGGGATGCTGGACCGCGAGGCCCTCGGCAAGCTGGTGTTCACCGACCGTGAGCAACTCCTGCGGCTGAACGCGATCGTGCACCCGCTGGTCGGTGAGCTCTCCGAGCGCCGCCGCCGGGAGGCTGCAGCGGCTGGCATCGAGATCGTCGTCCATGACGTGCCGCTGCTGGCAGAGAACGACCTGGCCGCCCTCTACGACGTCATCGTCGTCGTGGACTGCGACCCGCAGACCCAGCTCGATCGGTTGGTGCAGCAGCGCGGGATGAGCCGGCACGACGCCGAGGCGCGGATGGCCCGGCAGGCGAGTCGCGAGCAGCGGCTCGAGATCGCGGACGAGGTGCTCAACAACGATGGCACCCTGGACGAGCTCGAAGATCAGGTGGAGGCGCTCTGGGTGCGCTTCCTCGCGCGGCGGACTGCTGAGGTGGCGGCTAGCAAGGAGTGACGCTCTCGCTACGTCGCTTTCGGTGAATTGACCCGGCCAGCATATCTACCCTGAGCAGGTGCCCCCCAAACGCCCGCTCCACGCGATTCACCGTGCGCATCCGACCCGCGAGGTCGCGGTGGGGCTGGCCGTACTCGTGACCCTCGCCTTGGGGGCGGCCCGCGGACCGGACGACCAGCCGATCCGGCGTACCGCCGTGGCACCTGGCGTCGCCGGCACTGCTGCAGCCACCCTCGCCGACGCTGCTGCTGCGCACGTAGGCGCTGGCGCCACGACGAAGCCGGGGGTCGCCACCAAGAGGCGGGTCACCAAGGCGGCGGTATCCACCCCCTTGCGCCGCCCCGCCGCGAAGCAGGTCGACCGGTGGCTGCCGACGGGCACCGGCATGTGGCTGCACGAGTGGCAGCGGACCGAGAGCGGGCACGCGCCGGTCGTGGTCAGGCGCGCGCAGGCGGCCGGGCTCACCCACCTGTACGTCCAGACCGGGTCGAGCAGGAAGGGCTGGATCGGCGACGAGGTCCTCGGCCAGCTGCTCCCTGCGACGGCGGGCACCGGCCTCAAGGTCATCGCGTGGGACTTCCCGAAGCTGATCGACCCGGTCGCGGATGCCCGCCGGATGGCCCGGGCTGCCCACTTCCGGCGGCCGGGAGCTCCGCGGGTCGCGGCTGTCGCACCCGACGTCGAGACCGGCAGCGAGGGGACCCACCTGTCCGCCCGCGGCATCGACGTCTACTACTCGACGCTGCGTCGATTGCTCCCGCCCGGTGTCGCGATCCTGCCGACTGTTCCGTGGCCGAGTGAGATGCGCATCAACACCTACCCCTACGACCGAACCGCGAAGTACGCCGACGCGATCATCCCCATGGCCTATTGGTACAACCGCTCACCGAGCCGCGTCACCGCCACCTCGATGAAGGTCCTGAAGCGCTTCGGCAAACCGGTCATGCCCGTGGGACAGGGGTACGACGGCCGCCTGGACGCGCCCTACCTCGCGGCCGACCCGGCGCCGGACAAGTCCGTCCAGGCCTTCCTGACGGTGGCCAAGTTCCACGGCGCCCGGTCGGTCTCGTTGTGGTCGTGGCAGACGACCGGCGCCAAGCAGTGGCAGGTCCTGTCGAAGGCCGGCCGCGCGAAGGTGTTCCTGCCGGGCGGGGTGGCGCCGAGCCCGGCCCCGACGGTCCCGTGGTCGACCCGGGGACGGCCCCCGCGGAGGTAGGCCTGTCAGTGGGCGGACGTACCGTGGGTCGGTGGCCTCTCAGCGCAGCAACCGCCCGACCGTCGCCCGGCTCGCGACCGACCTGAAGCGGTCGACCCGCCGGTTCGAGGTCGTGTCGGACTTCCAGCCAGCAGGTGACCAGCCGGCCGCGATCGACGAGCTCGAGCGGCGGCTGCAGCAGGGCGCGCCCGACGTCGTCCTGCTCGGTGCGACCGGCACGGGCAAGAGCGCCACGACGGCGTGGCTGGTGGAGCGCCTCCAACGGCCGACGCTGGTGATGGCGCCCAACAAGACGCTGGCTGCCCAGCTCGCCAACGAGTTCCGCGAGCTGCTGCCGCACAACGCCGTCGAGTACTTCGTGAGCTACTACGACTACTACCAACCCGAGGCCTACGTCCCGCAGACCGACACCTACATCGAGAAGGACTCCTCCATCAACGAGGAGGTCGAGCGGCTGCGGCACAGCGCGACGATGTCGCTGATCACCCGTCGCGACGTCATCGTGGTCGCGAGCGTGTCCTGCATCTACGGCCTCGGCACCCCCCAGGAATACGTCGACCGGATGGTGCGGCTGCGAGTGGGCGACACGATCGAGCGCGACGCCCTGCTCCGGCGCTTCGTCGACGTTCAGTACACCCGCAACGACCTGGCCTTCACACGCGGCACCTTCCGCGTGCGCGGTGACACCGTCGAGGTCTTCCCGGTCTACGAGGAGCTCGCCGTTCGCGTCGAGATGTTCGGTGATGAGATCGAGCGGGTCATGACGCTGCACCCCCTCACCGGGGAGGTGGTTGAGGAGCACGAGGAGGTCTTCGTGTTCCCCGCCTCCGACTACGTCGCCGGCCCCGAGCGGATGGATCGTGCGG
>JBKKBU010000411.1:0-3420 GCA_046713755.1 Mycobacteriales bacterium | reverse complement strand
TGGTGCGCGACGACCTGGTCCGAGCTGCGATCGCCGACGGCCGCGGCGTCGTGATGGCCCTGCCGCACAGCGGCAACTGGGACACCGCGGCGGTCTGGATGATCGGCACCGGGGTGCGCTTCACGACCGTGGCGGAGCGGCTCAAGCCCGAGTCGCTGTTCGACCGCTTCGTGGCCTTCCGCGAGTCGCTCGGGATGGAGGTCCTGCCCCTCACGGGCGGGGAGCGGTCGCCGTTCGACGTGATGGTGGAGCGGCTGCAGGCGGGCGGCTGCCTTGCGCTGCTCGCCGACCGGGACCTGTCGGCCCGTGGCGTCGAGGTGTCGTTCTTCGGCGCCGCGACCCGGATGCCAGCCGGGCCGGCGTCGCTGGCCCTGAAGACTGGAGCGGCCCTGCTGCCGGTCCACCTGTCCTTCACCCCGGACGGCTGGACGGTGGAGTTCTTCGAGAAGGTCCCGCACACCGACGTCGAGACGATGACGCAGGGGCTGGCCGATGCCTTCGCCGCCGGGATCGCCCGGCACCCCGCCGACTGGCACATGCTGCAGCGGCTCTGGCTCGACGACCTGGAGCCACGTTCATGAGGATCGGCATCGTCTGCCCCTACACCTGGGATGTCCCGGGCGGCGTGCAGGCGCACGTCCACGACCTCGCGGAGTCGCTCATCTCGCAGGGCCATGAGGTGTCGGTGCTGACCCCGGTGGACGAGCCTGACGAGGCCGACCTGCCGCCCTGGGTGGTGCCGGCCGGCCGGGCGGTTCCGGTGCCCTACAACGGCTCGGTGGCCCGGCTGGCCTTCGGGCCGCTGTCGCTCGCCCGGACCCGGCGATGGCTGCGCGAGGGGCGCTTCGACGTGCTCCACGTCCACGAGCCGACGGTGCCGTCGCTGTCCATGCTGGCGATCTTCGCCGCCCGTGGACCGATGGTCGCCACCTTCCACACGGCGACGACGAGGTCGCGGGCGCTGCAGGTCTTCGGCACCGCCCTGCAGCCCGGGCTCGAGAAGATCACCGGCCGGATCGCGGTCTCACCCGCTGCCCGCCGGGTGGTGGTCGAGCACCTCGGGGGAGATGCCGTCCTCATCCCCAATGGCGTCTCGGTCGCGCGCTTCGAAGGGGCGACGCCGCTGCCGGATCGGCCGGACGGCCCGACCGTCTGCTTCGTCGGCCGCATCGACGAGCCCCGCAAGGGCTTGGCCGTGCTGCTCGAGGCGCTGCCGGAGCTCGTGCGGCGGGTGCCGGATGTCCGCCTGCTCGTCGCCGGTCCAGGGGACGTCGAGGAGGTCCGGAAGTCCGTCCCGGCGGCGCTGCGGGACCGGGTCGAGCTGCTGGGCCTGGTGTCCGAGCTGGACAAGCCGCGGGTCTACGCCAGCGGCGACATCTACTGCGCGCCCAACACTCACGGGGAGTCCTTCGGCATCGTGCTGCTCGAGGCGATGGCGGCCGGGACGCCGGTGGTCGCTTCCGACCTCGAGGCCTTCAAGCGGGTGCTCGAGGACGGCGGCGCGGGAGTGCTGTTCCCGGTCGGTGACGCAGCCGCGCTCGCCGGGGTGCTGGCCGACCTGCTGGCCGACCCCGGCCGCCGGGCCGCGCTGTCGGCGACCGGTCACGAGGTGGTCCGTCGTTACGACTGGGCCACCGTGACGCGGATGGTGCTCGCGGTCTACGAGACCGTCCGGGCGGCCGCACCGGTCGACCTCGATGATGACCTGTCCCGTGAGCTTGAGCAGATCGACGACGCCGATGACGGCGACGACGACCCGGGTCGCCTGCTGCCGGCGCTGCGCGCCTGGATCTCCCGCCTGGACCCACGATGACGACCGTCGTCTTCGTGGTGACGCTGGTCGTGCTGCTCGCGTCCTACGTCACCTGGACCGCGGGCCGGCTGGACCGCCAGCACGCCCGGGTCGACGCGGCCTGGGCGGCGCTCGACGCCCAGCTGGTCAGGCGGGCCGCCGCTGCCCGCGCCCTGGTGCCGCTGCTCCCGCCCGGCGAGCCGGCCAGCCGACTCGAGGCGGCGGCCCACGACGCGATCGAGGCGGGCGACGTCGGCCGTGAGGCGGTCGAGAACGACCTCACCCGGGTGCTCCGGGCCAGCCTCGCTGCGGTCCCTGGCGGCGAGGCGGTTGACGAGCTCGCTGCTGCCAGCACCCGCGTCGGGCTGGCGCGTTCCTTCTACGGCTCAGCGGTCAGGGACACCAGGTCGTTGCGCTTCAAGCGACTGGTCCGGGCCCTGCGACTGGCCGGGCACCGGCGGATGCCGGAGTTCTTCGAGATCGACGACACCGCCCTGTCATGACGCGGGGGCGTTGTCACCTCACAACCACAGACCACTGGCCTTGGCGCGTCGGGCGGAAAGCCGCGCCGCGTCGACGTACCTTCATGCGGTGACGAGACGACAGCACACCGCAGCGGCGATCGGCGCCGTGCTGATCGCCGTGCTGACGGCGGCCTGCAACGACCAGGCCGATGCGGTCCAATCGCGCGCGACAGCCGCGCCGGCGATCTCGGTCGTCAAGCCCACCACCGCCGCTCCGAAGCCGGTCGTGCTCACCGGGCCGGCCAGTCCGCTCACCGGCACCCGCCCTGCGCCGACCGCGCCACTGGTGGCTCTCAAGGTCGACAACTCCCCGCTAGCGCGGCCCTACCACCGGGGCCTGGACCGGGCGGCGGTCGTCTACCAGGAGCTCATGGAAGGCGGATCGAGCCGCTTCCTCGCGCTCTTCGACGGCAGCGACAGCGGTGAGGTCGGACCCATCCGCAGCGTCCGCGAGAACGACATCGAGCTGTTGCGGCCCTACGGCCCGGTGGCGGTCGGCTTCAGCGGCGGCAACACCGGGGTGAAGCGCAAGTTCGCGGCCGCTGTGCGGGCGGGGCGCGTCCTCGACGCGTCGTACGACGCCTTGCCCTCGTCCTACCGCCTCGGCGCCCTGCGCAAGGACGCCCGCAACTTCTTCACCGTCCCGGCCCGGCTGGCTGAGCTGCGGCCGAAGTCGGCCCGGCCGCGCGACATCGGGCTGGAGTTCGGGCCGCTGCAGACCGGCGGGACACTCACCGACAGCGCCCGCGTCTCCTTCTCCGACATCACCCGGGTGGACGTGCGCTTCGATCCCCCGAGTGGTCGCTGGGCGATCTTCCAGGACGGCGAGCGGATGGCGGGCGTGGCCGCAGCCAACATCGTGGTCCAGCGCGTGCGGGTGCGCGAGAGCCAGTACGTCGACGTCAACGGGCAGGCCAGCCCCTACTCGATCACGACCGGCAGCGGCGCCGTGACGGTGCTGCGCGACGGCCGGCGGATCACCGGGACGTGGCGCCGGATGGGCTCGGCCACCGGCACTCGACTGGTCGACGCGAAGGGGCGTGACATCGCTCTCAAGCCAGGCCCGACGTGGGTCCTGCTGCTACCGACCGGGCGGTCGTTGAC
>JBKKBU010000410.1:0-2706 GCA_046713755.1 Mycobacteriales bacterium | reverse complement strand
GGCCGGGGTCAGTGCGGTGAACCCGGTCGTCGGTCTCGGGCTGTCGCCGGAGGAGCAGCAGGCGGAGCTCGTGATGGCCGAGCAACAGGCGGCCTACGAGCTGGAGGACTTCGCGATGTCGGCGGTGGACAACCGACCCGATGTGCTCGGCCTACGGTTGCTGCCGCTGCTGCTGCTCACAGGAGCAGCGGGGGTGGTGGCCCGCCGCCGAAAGGACGCGCTGCAGGTCTGTCGTACGACCTGAGGTTGGATGCTCGGGTGACCTACCCGTACGCCGCACCGCAGTCCCAGGCGCTGTTCGACCGCGCCAGCGCCGTCATCCCGGGTGGGGTCAACTCACCGGTGCGTGCCTTCAAGGCGGTGGGGGGCACTCCCCGTTTCATGGTGAGTGGCAACGGGCCTTACCTCACCGATGCCGACGGGCGCGAGTACGTCGACCTGGTCTGCTCCTGGGGCCCGATGATCCTCGGGCACGCCCATCCTGCGGTGGTCGCGGCGCTGCGGGAGGCGGCCGGCAAGGGCACGTCGTTCGGGACGCCGAGCCCGGGTGAGGTGCTGCTCGCCGAGGAGATCGTCGCCCGGGTCGGGCCGGTGGAGCAGGTGCGGCTGGTCAGCTCCGGCACGGAGGCGACGATGTCGGCGATCCGGTTGGCGCGCGGCTTCACCGGTCGCAGCAAGGTCGTGAAGTTCGCCGGCTGCTACCACGGTCACGTCGACGCGCTACTCGCCAGCGCCGGGTCCGGCGTCGTGACCTTCGGCCTGCCGGACACCCCCGGCGTGACCGGTGCGAGTGCGGCGGACACCATCGTGCTGCCCTACAACGACCTCGACCTGGTCCGGACCGCGTTCGAGGAGCACGGGGCGTCGATCGCCTGCGTCATCACGGAGGCGGCCGCCGCCAACATGGGCGTCGTGCCCCCGCTGCCGGGGTTCAACGCGGGGCTGGCGGCGCTGTGCCGCGACAACGGCGCGCTGCTGGTGCTCGACGAGGTGATGACCGGTTTCCGGGTCACGTCCTCCGGCTGGTTCGGCCGCGAGGGTGTCGCCGCGGACCTCTTCACGTTCGGCAAGGTCATGGGCGGCGGGCTCCCGGCTGCCGCCTTCGGTGGCCGTGCCGACGTGATGGGCCACCTCGCGCCCGCCGGCCCCGTCTACCAAGCGGGCACGCTCTCAGGCAACCCGCTCGCCGTCGCCGCCGGGCTCACCCAGCTGCAGCACTGCACCCCCGACGTCTACGCCCACGTCGACGCCGCGGCTGCCACTGTGGCGCGGCTGGCGTCCGAGGCTCTGACGGCGGCTGGTGTGGCGCATCGCATCAACACCGCCGGTTCGCTGTTCAGCATCTTCTTCTGCGACCACGCAGTAGTGGACTACGCGACCGCTACCCGGCAGGCGACCTCGCGCTACACCGCCTTCTTTCACGCCATGCTGGAGCGCGGGGTCTACCTGCCGCCCTCGGCGTACGAGGCGTGGTTCGTCGGTGCCTCGCACGACGACACGGCGCTGGCGCGGGTCGCCGACGCGCTGCCGCACGCCGCCCGGGCCGCCGCGGCGGTGCCGGGTCCCGACGTCATCAGCATCCCGACAGCGGAGGACCGCGCGTGAAGGCCCTGACCGGCAAGACGACCGTCCACTTCCTGCGGCACGGCGAGGTCCACAACCCGGACAAGATCCTCTACGGCCGGCTGCCGGGCTTCCGGCTGTCCGAGGACGGTCTGCAGATGGCCCACGACGCGGCGCTGGCGCTGCGCGGGCGGGACGTCGTCGAGGTGATCTCCTCGCCGCTGCAACGTGCGCAGGAGACAGCCGGACCGATCGCCACCGAGTTCGGCCTGGCCGTGACCACCGACGAGCGCCTGATCGAGGCAGCCAACGTCTTCGAGGGCTCCAAGCCGATCGAGGACGGCGCCTGGAAGCAGCCGGTCAACTGGCACCACCTGCGCAACCCGTTCCGGCCGTCGTGGGGCGAGCCCTACGACGAGCTGGCGCGGCGGATGCTCGCCGCGGCCGCGGATGTGCGCGATCGGGTGCGCGGCCATGAGGCGGTCGGTGTCAGCCACCAGCTGCCGATCTACATCCTGCGCCGTTTCGCCGAGGGTCGGGCGCTGTGGCACCGACCGGACCGGCGGCAGTGCGGCCTGGCTTCGCTCACGTCGCTGACCTGGGACGACGACGCTCTGGTTGCCGTCACCTACACCGAGCCCGCCGGTCTCGCCGGCCGCCGCCCGGGCTTCGGGGCCTGACGCTGCCGGCGGGTGTCCGCCCCGCCCGAATGGGGATCCCCGATGGGCGCTTGACCGCGGTGCGCGCCCTATGGGGATCCCCATTCGGCACGGGCTTGGCGTGACCGATACTGGAGGGGTCCCCGACCGGCCACCCCGACAGCCAGGAGCCGTGCCGTGCCCCGTCGTGCCGCGCTCGCGCTGAGCCTCGTGCTCGCCCTGACGGCCTGCACCGATGGCGGTGGCGGTACCGACCCGACGACGCCCCAGCTCGAGCGGATCGACGGCGGACCCACGGGCTTGCTGCGGGTCGAGGATCGCCCGCAGGCCCCGACCCTGCGGGGCAGCACCCTCGATGGCCAGACCCTCGACCTGGCCGACTACAGAGGCAAGATCGTGGTCCTCAACTTCTGGGCGTCCTGGTGCGCCCCGTGTCGAGCGGAGTCGAAGAACCTGGTCGCGGTCGCGGCGGCCACCGCGGCGG
>JBKKBU010000409.1:0-3480 GCA_046713755.1 Mycobacteriales bacterium | reverse complement strand
TCACCCACGTGACGCGGCGCCGGTCGGGCGTCGTACCGGGAGCTACTTCCTGGTCGTACCGCACTTGGGCATGGCGTCGGGACGGGCGCCGAGCCAGTCGGTGACGTCCTTGGTGATCTTGGGCCCGTTGCGGTGGAACTCGACGCCGTGGCCGATGCCGGGGTAGCTGTTGAAGGTCACGTCGTCGGAGCTGACGAAGCCGGCCTCGTCCATCGCGGCGCCGTCCTTGCTGAAGATCTCGTCCTCCTCGGCGATCAGGGTCAGGATCGGGACGTCGATCATGCCGGCGACCAGTCGTGAGGGCTGCGGGCCGATGGAGTTGATCTCACCGGCCGGGGTCTCGTTGACCAGCGGGTGCAGGGCCTTGATCAGCTTGGGGTCCGCGTTCTTGGTGAACAGGAAGCTGTCGCGCGTCTTGTGGTCACCGAAGAAGAACGGGTAGTCGTCGTTCAGCGTGCGGGGGATCTCCTTGGTGGTGATCTGCTGCGCGAAGCGGTTGGTCGCCTGGTGGGTGAAGCCGGACAGGATCAGGGCGTCGACGTCCTGGTAGAGCCCGGTCGCGAGCTCGGACTCCTCGCTGCCGGCGCTGTGCCCGATCAGCCCGACCTTGCCGTAGCCCTTGTCCCGCAGCTGCTGGGTGACCTGGTGGCTGGCGAAGGCCAGCGCCTCGACGGTGACGGTCTGGCCGTTCGGCCGGTCGGAGGCGCGGAACGGGTGGTTGGGCTGGCCGTACCCGAGCTTGTTCAGCGCCAGGAACGGGATGCCGGAGCGCGCGACCTTGCGGGCGATGGAGTACTTCTGCTGCTCGAACGGGATGTCCCAGTACCAGGCGCCCGTCGTCAGCGCGTGGTTCGCCTGCAGGATCGAGGTGCGGCAGCCCTCCCGGCCCTTGGGCTCGTAGAGGAAGCCCCGCAGCGTGTAGGAGCTGCCGGGCTCGGCCTGGTTCTCGACCTCGAAGTCGATCGGGGTGACGTGTACGTTGCGGTCGGTCTTGGGCGCCTTGTAGTCGGAGAGCTTCCGGTCACCGGGCAGGGCGTCCGAGGGCAGGGCCACGGCGGCGCCGCCCGCCATCGTGAGGCCGAGCAGGGCGGTGGCCAGGCCGAGGCGCAGCTGGCGAGAGGTTCGGGTCATGGACACTCCAGGTCGGTGGTGGGCGTACGTCCTGCCGCTCCGTTTCGGCCTCGCCTGCTGTGATCCTTGTCTCACTGGCAGGGCTGCGGTCAGCAGTCGCTACGGCACGACGAACGGTCGACTCGACGGGACGAACGGGGTGTTTGTGAGCAAGGTGGGCGGTCCCGTGACGGTCCTGACCTGGAACCTGCGGTCCCTGCGTGACGACTCCGCGGGAGTGGCTGGCTTCCTGCGCGCGACCCAGGCCGACGTCGCGCTGCTGCAGGAGGCCCCGCGGCTGCTCGGCTCGGGCGTGGCCAACTACCGCCTGGCCCGCCGGGCCGGCCTGCGCCGGGTGGTCGGGGGAGCGTCGGCCGCCGGCAACCTGCTGCTGGTCTACCGGCGGGTGGAGGTCGTAGACGCCCATGCCGTACGGCAGCCCAAGCGCCCCCGACTGCACCGTCGAGGAGCGGTCCTCGCGGTGCTGGCGGTCGACGGCCGCCGGTTCGGGGTGCTCGGCACCCACCTCGACCTGGACCCCGCGGCCCGCCTGGACACCGCCCAGCGGCTGCGCGCGGCGCTGCCGCCCGTACCGCCCCTGATCGTCGGCGCCGACCTCAACGAGGAGTCGGGATCACCGGCGTGGCAAGCACTCTCGGCCGGACTGGTCGACGTGGGTCACGACCTCGGCCCGACCTTCCCGCAGCGCGAGCCGCGCCGGCGCATCGACGGCGTGTTCGTCGACCCGGCCCTGGTCGGGGTGCGGGCCGAACGCCCCGACCCGGGGCCGGTCACCGACCACCTGCCGCTGGTCGTCGACCTGCTGCTGCCGCCGCAACGGGAGGTGGGTCAGGGGGAGTAGGTGGGGACGAGCTCGCGGGCCAGGCCCTCCAGGAACAGCCCGATGTCGGTGACGATGCCGACCGCCTGGGCCGAGCCGCGGTCGGCCAGCTTGGTGACCGTGGCCGGGTTGATGTCGACGCAGACCAGCGGGACCGAGGCCGGCAGCAGGTTGCCGGTCGCGATCGAGTGCAGCATCGTCGCGACCATGATCGCGAAGCCGACGCCGGGCAGCTCGTCGCGCATCGCCCGCTGACCGACGATGACGTCGGTGTGCACGTCGGGCAGCGGCCCGTCGTCGCGCACCGAACCCACCAGCACGAAGCGCTTCTGGTGGGTCACCAGCGCGTGCATGACGCCGCTGGTGAGGATGCCCTGCTCGACCGCGGCGGCGATCGAGCCGGCCTTGCGGATCTGGTTGATGGCCCGGATGTGGTGCTCGTGGCCGTGCTCGACGCCCTTGCCCATCGCGAGGTCGACGCCCAGCGAGGTCCCGTAGAGCGAGGCCTCGATGTCGTGGGTGGCCAGCGCGTTGCCGGCGAACAGCACGTCGACGTAGCCGGCCTCGACCAGCGCGACCATGGCGGGCGCGGCGCCGGTGTGCACGACCGCCGGACCGCCGACCCAGAGCACCTTGCCGCCCTCGGCCTTGACCTCGCGCATCTGCTGGGCGATCTGGCGCAGCAGCAGCGACTGCGGCTTCTCGCTGGAGACCGTCGAGCTCATGAAGCCGAAGTCCTCGCCGTCCTTGCTGTGCTCGCGCTGCGGCAGCACCACCTTGACGCCGCCCGCACCGCAGACCACGACGTCGCCGGCGTGCACGTCCGAGACCGGGACCGTGCGCACCCGGCCCTCGGTGACGACCAGCCCGCAGTCCATCTCGGGCTGCTCGACCGGGACCCACGTCGCGCCGATCCGTACGACGGTCTCGAGGTTGGTCGTGGAGTAGAAGTCGTCGGGGAAGACGCCGTCGCGCTCGACCTCCCGCAGCAGCGCCTGACCGGGGTCCACCTGGTTCATGCCGTGGGTCTGCAGCCGCATCAGCAGCCGGGCCAGCGCCTCGTCGTCGTCGGCGGACACCACGATCCGGGCGTACGACTCGTCGTCGTGCTGGCGACCGACGTCGAGCCGGTCGATCCGGTAGTCACCGCCGTACGCCAGGACGTCGTCCAGGACCCGGGCCAGGACCCCGGTGTCCATGAGGTGTCCCCGGGTCTCGAGGACCTCGCTGGCGCTCACGCAGTGCTCCGATCGGCTAGACGACCGCCCCGTCGTCGGGGCCGCTGTCGGTGGGGGGAGCATCGCGCATCAGCAGCACCAGGGTGGCTGCGCCCCCCAGCACCAGCGTCAGCCCGACCAGGAAGAGGCCGGCGGGGGAGAGCTGGAACGGCCCGACCAGCGACGGCCGGAACAGCAGCGCGAGCCCGAGCAGCACTCCGGCGACGGCGGCGAGCTTCCGCGGTGCCAGCCGCGGCACCGGTGGTGGCGGCGGCGGCTCGTAGTGGCCCTCGTCGTCCAGCGCCTCCGGCT
>JBKKBU010000408.1:0-16894 GCA_046713755.1 Mycobacteriales bacterium | reverse complement strand
AGCCGCCGTACCGAACCACCTCGTCAGGGGTCCCGCTAGCTCGTCCGGGTCCTCGCCCCCCCACACGACGTGGCCGTCCGGCCGGAGCAGTGCCGCCGGGACGTCGAAGTGGTCGCCGGCGTCGGCGACGAGGTCCACGCGCTGCTCCCAGCCGCGGACGGAGAGACGCCCGGTCCGGTCCAGCAGCAGTCCGCGGCCTTCCCGCATGCGCTCGTACAGCCGTCCGCTTGCGAGCGGCACGTCCTTGAGGCGGCGGCCGATCAGCGGGTGGTCGCCTTCGAGGTCGTACCGGATGTTGAGGGCGGCGATCTTCTCGATCAGGTAGCGCGTGACCTCCTCGAAGTCCATCAGCTCTGACACGAGCCGGCGAACGGCCTGCGGTCCCGGCTCGGTCGAGAGCAGCTCCATCTGCGCGCGGGTGTTGTCGAGGACGTCGCGGGCTACCGGTCGCCGCTCGTCGTCGTAGCCGTCGAGCAGCCCGTCCGGCGCCCAGCCATTGATCTCGGCGGCGAGCTTCCAGCCGAGGTTGAACGCGTCCTGGAGCCCGAGGTTGAGTCCTTGGCCGCCGACCGGCGGATGGACATGCGCTGCGTCGCCGGCGAGCAGGATCCGTCCGGCCCGGTACCGCTCCGCGAGCCTCGTGGAGTCGCCGAAACGCGACAGCCACCGGGGGGAGTGCGCGCCGAGATCGGTCCCGGCCACGGCCTTGAGCTGCCGCCGGAACTCGTCCAGGCCCGGCGGGGCGGACCGGTCGTCCACCACGCCTGCGGCGGGGACCACGACCCGGTAGACGCCGTCGTCGCCAGTGGGCCCGGCGCCGAACCGCAGCTGCGTCTTGCGGACCTCGGTGTTGATCTCGGCGATCTCCGCGGGGGAGGCGGTCAGCTCCATCTCGCCGAGCAGCGTGTCGGTTATGCTCGGCTCTCCCGGGAAGCCGATTCCGGTCAGCTTGCGGACGGTGCTGCGCCCGCCGTCGCACCCGACCAGATAGCGCGACCGCAGGCGGCTGCCGTCGGCGAGCTCCACGGTCACCCCCGACTCGTCCTGGCTGAGGCCGGTCACGTTGCACCCGCGCCGTACCTCGACGCCGACCCGCAGCGCGTGCTCTTCGAGCAGCCGGTCCGTGATGGTCTGCGGGATACCGAGCACGTACGGGTGCGAGGTGTCGAGCCCGGTGGGCTGCGGCTTCGCGATGCCCGCGAAGTGCGCGCCGAGCGGGTACTTCTGCCCCAGGGCCATAAACGCGTCCAACAGCCCGCGCTGGTCCAGCACCTCCGCGCTCCGGGCGTGCAGCCCCAGCGCCCTCACGTACTGCGGCGGGGCCGCATCTCGCTCGACCACGAGAACGTCAACGCCTTGCAGGCGCAGTTCCATCGCCAGCATCAGCCCGGTAGGTCCTGCCCCGACGACCACTGCGTCCTTCTGCACCTGATGTCCCCCGTATGTCGTCATGACCGGAGACTTTGGGGCACGAGGGGGGGCTTGCGGCAAGCCCCCCCTTGCCGTAGAACCTGAAGTGGGAGAGAACGCGTGTCCCGCTTGCCGCTGGTCGCACAGGACGCGGCGAAGCCTCACCGGCCATCAGAAGTCGTCGTCGCGGGGCGTGCAGGCGGACAGCAGTGCCGCACCCGTGTCGCTGCTCCAGCAGAGGAGCTGACGGCCTGCGCGCCTTCGAACGAGCAGGCCGACGGCGCTCGCCCGGGCGCCGGTCCCGCGGACCGCCAGGTGCTTCACCCGGATGACGCGACGGGTGTCGCCGGGCTATCGCGACGCCGTCTGTGAGGTCCTCACGACGCCGAGCCACAAGACAGGATGTGCTCGGCTGACGCTTGAACTGATCGCACCCGCCCCGGTGCGATCAGCGGCATGAGCGGACGGTGTCCTACCGTCGCGAGGTGGACCTGCGGCCCGTGCGTGATGCGTACGCGTCCATGTCCGAGCAGTACATCGATCTGGTCGGCGACGGCTCCCAGGAGCACAAGCACGACAGGGCCCTGGTCCGGCGGCACCTAGCCGGGCTGGCCGGCCCTGTGCTCGACCTGGGCTGTGGCCCTGGTCAGTGGACGTCCTACCTGCACTTGCTCGGCGCCGATGTGACCGGCGTCGAGATGGTGCCGGAGTTCGTCGCCCATGCCCGAGCGACCCATCCCGGGCTTGACTTTCGGCAGGGCTCGATGACCGATCTTGACTTCCCCGCCCACTCTGTTGCGGGGATCCTCTCCTGGTACTCGACGATCCCACGTGTCGCCGTCGAAGCTCGACGGCGTGCTCGACGAGTTCCGACGGCTCCTCGCCCCCTCGAGCATGCTCGTCGCTGGTTTCTTCGACAGCGAGGACGACGTGTCCCAGTTCGACCACAAGGTCATCGCGGCCTACCGCTGGCCGGTCGACGTGTTCTCGGCCCGCCTCACCAGAGCGGGATTTGCGGAGGTCGAGCGGCTGCGCCGGCAAGTTCCCGAACGCCCGGACCGCAGATACGCCGCGATCGCAGCACGCACGGCCTGATCCGCGGCCGGCGAGGCGGGCCTGTCCGCGCGCGTCGTGCGCCTGTTCCGTTCAGAACCTTTCGGCGAGTGCGGTCAGCTTCGCGACGTACGCCGGCCAGTCCGTGTCGCCCGGCAGGTTGCTGGCTTGCCGCAGCAGTCCCGTTGACCCGTCGATGTGCTCGCGCACGATGTCTGCGTGACCCGCGTGTCGCTGCAGGTCGACGGTCTTGTGCACCATGATCTCGTGGAGCGTGACCTCCGCTCCTCTCCAGTGCGCGACGTGGCCGATCGCGTCCAGCGGCAACGCCTCGATGGTCTCGTCGGCGAACCCCTGGACTCGCCGGTAGAGGTCGACGAGGCCAGCCGCCGACTCCTGCGCGGTGGCGTACCAGTCGGCCTGCGGGTCGGTCCCGCCTGCCGGCACGAGCTCCTCGGGCGTGGGCCACTCGCGCCCGAAGGTTGGACCGAAGTAGAGGACCTCCGTGTTGAGCGCGTGCTTCACGATGCCGAGCAGGTTCATCCCCGTCGGCGTACGCGGTAGCCGCTGGTCGCGCTCGGACAGGCCATCGAGCTTCCAGATCAGCGTGTCCCGCGCGCCCTGCAGGTAGTTCTTGAGCACGTCCTTGTGGGCGGGTGGCATGACGCCATCGTGCCTGGTCTCAGGTCGCGGCGCAGGTCACGAGCAACGTGTCGCCCTGGTGCGCAGCGGACGGGACTGCTCAGCGTGCACCGCCGTCCGGCCACCTCCGGTCATCGCAGCTTTTCGTGCCCTTGCTGCTTTCGCCTTCGTTCAGATCGGTCGGTTGGCCATGAGATATGGGTGACCCGCGTGGTCACGTGGCTCGAATGAACTTCGCGATCTCCCCGGCGACGAATTCCGGCTGGTCCTCAGACACGAAGGTGTAGCTGTCGTGAACCTCGACGAGCCGGGCGTCGGGGAAGATGTCGGCCAAACGCTGGGCGTGCGCGAACGGAAAGTACGGGGCACCTCGGGGCCACAACAGCAGCACGGGCCGGCTGAAGGACCGCAGCCGATCAGCAGCAGCCAGCGTCTGCTTGTTGTCGATCGCCCGCAGGAAGTGATTGGTGTCGCGGCGGATCCGGCGGTCGGTCAGCAGCGGCCGTGCCCATGACGCAGCGAGCTCAGCCGGCACCGGTCTCCTGCTGAGCCAGTGAAACGCGGCACGCCGTATCCGTGCTGCTCGCATGAGCTGCCATCCGAGCGTCAGCGCGCCAGGAACCCATGCCTGGTACTGCAAGATCCGGATCGAACGTGGAAGGAAGTTGTCGAACGAATCACACGGTGTGAGCACGACCCGAGCGATTCGATCGCAACCCTCGGCAACAAGCAGTTGAGTGATAGCGCCACCGGTGTCATTCGCGACCAGGGTGACGTCCTGAAGATCAAGGGCGTCGATGAACTCGCCGATCATTCGTGCGACGCCTATAGGGCTCAGGTCTGCGCTGGCCGCGACTGGGATCACGTGGGCGCCCAACGGGAGATCCGGCCGTAGGCAGCGGAAATCGTCACCGAGCCAGGTGACCACTTTTCGCCATAGGGCGCCGTCAACGAACACCCCATGGACGAACAAGATCGTCGGACCGCTGCCGCTATCGCGATAGCGCAGCCGCACCGAATCAAGATCGACCTCAGGCATCGGGGTCCATCCTCCCGTCACTACTCATGGTCGGTCGGTCACCCTTGGGGCGCTCGCCCATTCTGGACGGGCGGGAATGCTGCCGCGGCATCTTCCTGGCCGCGAAGGTACGCGTCAGCATCCGCTCATCGGCATGAGCGGTCGCTTGGCTGCGGCCGTGTGCCGGCCCCGGGACCGGTTCCGTACCCGCTACGGCGGCGGTGGTGGTGGTGGGTGTTGGAGCAGCGTGTTGAGGTGGTCGGCGACGTCTTGGTCGTGGAGGGGTAGGGCGTGGCAGTACTGCCGCAGGGTGGTGGAGGCTTCGGCGTGGCCGAGGCGTTGTTGGGCTTGTAGGAGGAGGCCGTCGGCGACTAGGACGGTGGCGACGGTGTGCCGGAGCCGGTGTAGGCAGACGTCGGCGTGGCCGTGCCGGCGGACGAACGCGGCGAACCAGTGTCCGAGGGTGCCGGCGGGTAGTCGTTGCTGATGGTCGTGGTGGGCGGAGAACACCCACGGCCCGAGCAGTTCATCTGGCAGTCGGAGCTGCCAGCTGTGGTGCACGTGATGCCACAGCTGGATGGTGTCGGCGCCGAGGGTGACGCGGCGGGTCCGGCCGGTTTTGGTGGTGGTGACGATTTCCGCGGAGACGCCGCGGTCGATGTGCAGGACCCGGCCGTGCAGGTCGCTGGTCTGCAGGGCGTCGAGCTCACCGCGGCGGGCGCCGGTGTCGGCGGCCAGTCGCAGCAGCAGCTGGACCTGCTCGGCGGTGTGCAGTCGTCGCTGCTGGTGCGCCGAGGCCGGTGCGGCTGCTGCGTGCGCGAGGTCGTGTTCGGCGGCGCTGAGCAGCTGCCGGACGACCTCGAGCGGCACGTCGCGGCGCGGTGGGCCGGGGCTGGGTCCGTGCATGCCCTGCAGCGGCGGGCTGGCGATCAACCGCTGGTCGAACGCCCAGCCCAGCGCCGCCTTGAGGGTCCGGACGTGCAACGCGATGGTGCTGGGCGGCACGCCGTGCTGTTGCCAGGTGCGCATCGCGGCGCGGAGCACTGGTGGGCTGAGCCGGTCCGGTTGCCGACCGGACAGCGGATCGGCAGTCAGTCGACCGGCCGCGAGCCGGTAGTTCTGCCAGGTCGAGGGCTTCCAGTCATGCTCAGCGGCGAGCCACACCTCGAGCAGGTCCGCGACGGTCTGCAGTGGCCGTTGCCGCTGGGCGCGGACCTGGCCGGCTTGCGCAGCGAGCAGTGCCCGGGCCTGCTCGGCGTCAGCGAGCCCGCCGTACACGGTGATCGAGCGCTGCACGGCCCGGCCGGTCACCGGGTTCGGACCGACACTGACCCGGACCTCCCAGCTGCCGGGTCGACGTTGCCGGAGGGTGCCTGCGCCGCGGAGGGTCATCCCTACAGCGTGCGCGCTGTTGTAGGGATCGTTGTAGGGATAACGGTGTTCAGCTACCGCACCCGCGCGGGCTCGCACCGCCGCTGACCTGGGCAAACGTGGGTGCGCCCGAAGGGATTCGAACCCCTAACCTCTTGATCCGTAGTCAAGTGCTCTATCCGTTGAGCTACGGGCGCGTGTGCCCCGAGAGGCACGAGGCGAGAGCATACCGGTTCAGCCAGGGCCCCTCCCGCCGACGATGATCAACGCCGGACATCCCGCGGTTTGCGGGCGGGCAGAATCCGCGGGAAGCGCGGCGTTGATCATGAAAGAGGCGGCGCGAGCGGGCATGGCTGGGGGCCCCCATCCATGACGGGGGCCCGCAGCACCAGGGCGGAGGCTCGGGGATTTGAACCCCGGATGGGCTTGAAGGCCCAAACCTCATTAGCAGTGAGGCGCCATAGACCGGGCTAGGCGAAGCCTCCCTGGTGCGCCACAGGTTACAACGCGAGCGCGTGCACCTCTTCGAGCCCGTCGATCTCGTCCATCTGCTCGCCGACGTGCCCGAAGCCGAGCCTCGCGAGCACGGCACGCGACCCGGCGTTGGTGGGCGAGAACGACCCCAGGCACTGCCGTACGCCGGCATCGCGGGCCATCCCGATCAGCCCTGCCGCGACTTCGACGGCCACCCCTCGGCGTCGCCACGCGGGGGCCACCACATAGCCGATCTCGACCACCCCATCCACGGGCGGGGAGTGGAAGCCGACCCGACCGACGACGATCCCGGACTTCCGGTCGACGACCGCCCGGAGCAACCACGGCAGCTCAGAGGGGTCCGCCAGCAGCTGGTCGCGTCGCCGGACCAGCACACCCGCGTCACCCGAGAACGTCGTCTCGTCGAGCGGCAGGCCCGTCAACAATCGCGCCGTCTCGAGGTCTCCGCCGATCAGCGCCTCCAGCACCGGCAGATCGAGGCAGACGAGGTCGAAGCGGGCAGTTCGAACGATCACCCCGACAGTGTTGCCGTACGCCTCAACTCCCGGGCATGGCCCTGACGAGCTCGTCGTAGTCCAGGTCCTCCACCACGGCAAGCGGCGGCGTCCACCCCAAGTCGATGAACGCCCGGTAGAGCCGTGCCCGAGTCGCGATCACTTCGTCGGCAGCGATGAGGCTGCGACCGAGCAGGTCATCGTCAGCGGGCTCGTCCCGCAGTCTCGCTGCGAGGCCGTCACTGCGGATGACCGCTGCGTGGTGCGCAGCGAACGCCGTGAGCAACGGCTCCTGTGGTCCCCATCCTGGGTACATGCGGGCCTCCTGAATCGGGCTTCTCATGGACCATCGGCCGGGTGAAGCAGCGGCTAGAGGGCCTTTCGGGTGACATGCGCCTTTCCGTGCGGCCTACGGTACGCAGGTGAGCGACCCACGGCGGGAGGTTCCGCGGACCGATGTGCTGCTTGCCGACGCCCGTCTGCAGGCGGCCGTCGCGGTCGTTGGGCCGGGGCTCGTGCGGGCTGCGATCCAAACCGCTCAAGAGCTCGTCCGCAGCGGTGCGCTGCCGGCAGCAGCTGCGGCGGATGCCGCCTTCGCCGCACTCCCCGCGTCCGCGACGACGCTCCGCCCGGTGCTCAACGCGACCGGCGTCGTGGTCCACACCAACCTGGGCCGGGCACCGCTTTCCGCCGCGGCCATCGAGGCGGTCGGCCGCGCCGCCGGCTACAGCGACCTTGAGTACGACGTCGTGGCGGGGGCCCGGAGCCGCAGGGGTCGCGGCACGCTGGCCGCCCTTCTCGAAGCCGTGCCGGACGCCGAGGACGCCCTGGTTGTCAACAACGGCGCCGCCGCCCTGGTATTGGCCACCACGGCCCTGGCCGCCGGCCGAGAGGTCGTGGTGTCGCGCGGCGAGCTCGTCGAGATCGGTGACGGCTTCCGGCTCCATGAGCTGATCGCCTCCACAGGTGCGGTGCTGCGGGAGGTCGGCACCACCAACCGGACTGCACTGCGCGACTACGCCGAGGCTGCGGGCCCGGCTGCCGGGTGCGTGCTGAAGGTGCATCCGTCGAACTTCACCGTCGACGGCTTCACCGGATCGGTGACCGTGGCCGAGCTGGCCTCCCTCGGCCACCCGGTCGTCGTCGACGTCGGCAGTGGCTTGCTGGCTCCCGACCCGCTGCTCCCGGCGGAACCCGACGTCGCCTCGGCCCTGCAGGCGGGTGCGGCAGTCGTGACCTGCAGTGCCGACAAGCTGCTCGGCGGGCCGCAGGCCGGGTTGCTGTTCGGCCGCGCGGAGGTCATCGAGCGACTGCGCCGGCACCCGCTGGCCCGTGCGCTGCGGGTCGACAAGCTCACCCTCGCCGCCCTCGAGGCGACCCTGCGAGGTCCGCTGCCGCCGGTGCCCGCCGCCCTGCGCATCTCAGCCGACGAGCTGCGCCGCCGCTGCACAGACCTCGCCGATCTGGTCGGTGGCACCGTCGTTCCGCACGACGGGGCGGTCGGCGGCGGCGGGGCACCAGGTGTCCGGCTGCCCGGCTGGGCCGTTGCCCTGCCGGCCGCCGTCGCCGAGCCACTCCGGCTCGGGACGCCGTGCGTCGTCGGACGGGTGTCGCAAGACCGACTGCTGCTCGACCTCCGTTGCGTGCCGGCGGCCGACGACGTCGCCCTGCGCGATGCCGTCCTGGCAGTGCTCGCGCGCTGAGTCAGCCGACCGGCGGCGGCGCGTTGTCCGGCTCGAAGACCACGGTGTCCACCCGCGCCAGATAGGTGAGCCGACCGTTCTGGAACCGGACCGTGCGACTGCCCTTGTCCTGCACCGACTGGTAGGGCCGACTGCGCGGCTCGTCCTCGTCGACCTCCGGGTAGCCGAGGACGCCGGTCTCGGCACCGAGCTGCACGTAGCGCTCGGCGATGCGGGCCCCCATCCAATGGGCGCCGGTCAGCTCCGACCACGAGATCCGGCCCCGCTCGAAGTGCACGTAGAGACCGAGGCCGTCGGGGACCGCCGTTTCGCCGGTGATCGGGTAGCCGAGCAGCCCGCCCTCGTGGCGGGCCCTGGCGTACGCCGCTGCCCGCGGGCCGGTCGTCTCCCATGCGCCCGTCGCGGGCTGCCAGGAGATCCGCCCGTTCTGGAAGCTCTGTGCCCGGCCGCCGTTGGCCGTCACGACCTCAGCGGCGGTCGGGAAACGAAGTGCACCGGCCTCGGCCCCGAGCGCCTCGAAGCGGCGCGCGATCGCACCGACAACGACCTGGACGCCGGTCGCGCTGCTCTGCGAGATGCGGCCGTTCTGGTAGCGCTGCGCCCGCCCGCCGGTCACTGCCAGCTCGCCGTAGACGCTGCCCCCGAGGGCCGACCCGTTCTCGCCGATCGCCGTGTACTTCGCCGTGATGGGCGTCCACTTCTGCGGCAAGCTATCGCTGTTGTGGTCCCGGGTGCGGTTGTCCGTCGCCGGTGCGGTCGAGCACGCCTCGAACTTCCACGGCGGCGTGCACGACACCACCCGGCACTGGACGCCGCCGACCTGCCGCACCTGGGTGTTGCACTGGCCGTAGCGGAAGCCGTTGCAGCAGACCTTGCGCCGGTCGCAGGAGGACGTCGGCCCGCAGGTGCAGCCGCACGACCAGCAGGCCGTCGCGCAGATGCCGGCCCGCGAGCCCGGTGACGTGCAGCGCGAGCAGGTCGCGTTGCAGTCGATGATGTAGCGCGCCTTGCCGCCGCACAGCGAGGCGCCATCGGCCTTCCACCAGCCCGCGGCGATCGAGCCTGGCGGGCAGGCGTTGACGCCCCTGTTGATGGTGGCGCAGAACACCGTCCACCCAGAGGTGCACGAGGTGCCCGGTCCGCAGACCGCGGCGTACGCCGTGCCTGGCTTGAGCACGTAGCCGAACGGATCCACGGCCAGCGCCGAGCCGACCACCCCGGCGCGCACCAGAAAACCCCGCCGAGACGTACGCCGGGACAGCAGCCCGCTCACCTTGTCCACGACCCGTTGGGACAGCGACGGGGTGGACAGCGTTGACGCGACGGTCTCGAGCGAGGCCAGCGCTTCCGTGGTGAGGGTCATGCCAGCTTTCCGATCGTGGTGCCCTGCAGGAGGTTCTGCAGCCGCACGGCCCCTGCGGCGCGGCGACCGTGACTGCCGAGGACGGCATGCAGGCAGAAGGCCCTGCCGTGCTCGGAGAAGAACCACTGCGCGCCGCTCTGCCCGCGGATGGTGCGCTGCATGACGCCGGTGCTGAAGTCCGCGGGTCGGACCGCTGGCAGGCCGCGGGCGGCGAACAGCGCGGCCTTGGCCTCCTCGGGGTCGTACTCGAACAGCGACACGAACACGTCGTCCGACCCGAGCAGGTCCACCACGCCGGAACCGAAGTCGCCGCGGGCAGCCGGCAACGCGATGGTCGCCGCATGCAGCAGCAGGTTGCCGCGCCGGCCGGGCTGCGACGGCGACTGCGTCTTCGCGCGAGCCTCCCAGCCGGCGGGCAGGTCCATCGTCAGACCGGGGATCGACAGCCTCACAGCGCGGCCAGGCCCAACGCGACGGCGGCGGCCCCGAGCACGCCGACGGAGCACCGACGGGCGACGGGCAACCGGCGCTCGAGCCAGGCGGCCAGCGACCGCAGCGCCTCCGGGGTCTGGACCCCACGAGCCGCGATCGCGGGCAACGCACGGACGAGGGCGAACGTGAGGCCGATGGCGGCTCCCGCCACCGGAGTGGCAACAAGCAGGGCGAGCACGAGAGCGGCGTAGGTCAGGGCGCTGGTGACGATCGTGGCGACGCCGGTGCCGAGCTGGAAGCCGAAGCCGCCGCCGTAGACCCAGCCCCGGTAGCGGGTCAGCCAGTCCTCGTCGACCTGCCGGCGGTAGCTCGGCACCCGACCGGTGGCGTCGACGACAGCCGCGACCAAGCAGACCGCGGCGGCCAGCACGAGCGAGGTGCGCAAGGACAGCGCCAGCAACGACCCCAGCCCACCGAGGGCCGCACCGACCCCGATTCCGCCCACGACCGAGCCCACCAGATAGGCCGTCATCGTCACGGCGTACCGGTTGCCACGGCCCCGCTCACCGAGCGGGGTGATGCTGGTCAGCATCGACTCACCTCAAGGGCTCCAGGTGCTGCGCAGCGCGGCGGCAGCACCCAGCCCGAGGCCGACGATCAACAGGGTGCTCATGCGCGCAGGCTCGGGTGGTCGGGTCCGATACCGGCGGCCAGCAGCTCGGCTTCATCGCGAGAGTCGCGGTGCTTGCCATTCCCGCTGCGAGAGTCACCGATGGCCTGCGCCATGAGAGTGGCCACGGCCGGCCAGGTCGCTGCCGAGCCCTCGCCGATGATGCGGCCGGTGGCGTCGACGTAGGCGAAGTAGGGCGAGCCGGGGACACCGAAGCCGTCCCAGGTCTCGCTGCTGACGACGACCGGGACGTCGCCGCTCGGCCGTCGGTCGCGCAGCGCCGCCGGCGACTCCTCGTCGAGGTCGCGGGTGACGACCACGAGGCGGGCACCGCCGGGCACCGTGAGGCGATCGTCCTGGAAGGCATCCCAGAAGCCCTGACAGGTCGTGCACCCGGATGACAAGAAGGCGAGCAGCGTCTGCGAGCCGAGCAGGCTAAGGGCCACGGCCTCGTCGTCGAGCGTCACGCCGGTGACGGCGGCAGGTGTCGGTCCGGTGCGGGTGGCGCTGACGCCCGCGCTCGCGATGCCGTCCACCGTCACGGGCACCGGTCCGCCAGCCTTGTCGAGCGAGATGCCGGCGCCGAGCTCGTGCAGGGACTTGAGGATCTCGGCATGACTGCGCAACAGGCCAGCGACCAAGACCGCCAGCAGCAGGACTGCGACGGACAGGGCAACAACGGCCGTCATCATGCGCGGACCTGCACCAGCGGAAGGACGGCCAGCACCAGGTAGGCGGTGGCCGCCAGGGCTGCGGTAGCCGCCACGAGCGGGAGGGTCATGGGGGTGGCTACCGAGCTGTTGGCCACTCCCGCCGCGACGAGGGCGAAGCCGCCCGTGACCACAACATGCAGCCGGGTCGGGCGAGTGTCGGCCTTGCCGAAGCACCCGCAGCTCGCCAGCACGCCGCCCTTGGCAAGCGCCAGCAGGACGAAGCCGCTGAAGGCCAGGTACGACAGGGCGACACCGGTCGCCACCACCGCGCTGCCTGTGGTCAGCGCAGCGATCCCGAGTGCGGTCTCACCGACCGCCGCGACCCGCACGAGCCGGGCGGGCACTGGGTGTCCGACGCTCCTCATTGCGCGGACGAGCGGCGCCGGATCGCGGACCTTCTGCAGCCCCGCGAGCACCAGCAGAGCTGCCGCCGCGAGGTACGGCCCGGCCAGTGCATCCACGCCCGCGACGTTACCTGCCGATCCCGTGCCCGGCAGCCTGACTGTCGTAGCCGCTGGCGGGTCAGCGCACCTCGAGGACGTGGTCGCGGCGGCTGACCAGCTCGCCGATGACGGGATGGCCGGGAAGCTCACCGACGACGAGCAGGCCGCCACTGGTCTGGGCATCAGCGAGCAGCAGCAGCTCGGCATCGTCGTACGACGACTGCAGGTGCGGCCGGACCCAGTCGAGGTTGCGGCGCGATCCGCCAGGGACGAAGCCCTCGGCGAACGACGACCGCGCACCCTCCAGGTAGGGCACGGCGGCGGCGTCCACGACGGCAGTCACCCCCGACGCGCGGGCCAGCTTGTAGAGGTGGCCGAGCAGCCCGAACCCGGTGACATCGGTAGCGCAGACGGCCCCCGCCTCAAGCGCAGCCTGTGACGCGGCGCGGTTGAGCGCGACCATCGACGCGACCGCGTGCGGGAAGGCCTCGCCAGTCTGCTTGTGCCGGTTGTTGAGGATGCCGACGCCGAGTGGCTTGGTCAGGGTCAGCGGCAGACCGGCCCGACCGGCGTTGTTGCGCAGCAGCCGTTGCGGGTCGGCGGTCCCCGTGACGGCCATGCCGTAGGTGGGCTCCGGCCCGTCGATGGTGTGACCACCCGCCACCGCGCAGGCCGCTTCGCGCGCCACCGCTAGACCACCACGCAGGACCTCGCCGAGCAGCTCCAGGGGCAGCGTCGCCCGTGGCCACGCCACCAGGTTGACCGCGACGAGCGGGGTGCCGCCCATGGCGTAGATGTCGGACAGCGCGTTGGCCGCGGCGATCCGGCCCCAGTCGTAGGCGTCGTCGACGACCGGTGTGAAGAAGTCGGCGGTGCTGACGATCGCGGTGCGGTCGTCGAGCCGGACCACGGCCGCGTCATCGCCGTCGTCGAGGCCGACGAGGACGTCGCCACCCGCCAGGTCCAACCCCCGGACGAGGGCTTCCAGCTCACCGGGCGGCACCTTGCAGGCACACCCACCACCAGCGGCGTACGACGTCAGCCTCATCGCTTGCGCTGCTCAGCGAGAAGCTCTCGAAGGACCGGCAGCGCGCGATGGTCCTTGTCACGGTTCGCGGCGTCCTTGCTGCGGATGATGTCGGCGAGCGAGGCAAGCATGATCCGGTTGCCACCGATCAGTACCTCGATGGCGTCCCGCTGGAGGTCGTCGTAGCCCTCCGTGCCGCTCGGACGGAACGCGATGTCCAAGTCTCCGTGCCTCGTCGTGAGGTTCCAGAACACCGAGCCAGCCAGGCTCGTCGCATCGTGGGCGAACGGCAGCGGTTCGTCGTCGCCGTTGCGCACCTTGGCCTGGAGCGCCCATAACGCGTCGGAGAGTCGGGCCAGGTTCGCACTGCCCAGGTCCGGAACCACGTCGACGTCTCGCGTGGGGATGGGCGAGCCCTGTGCGATCGCAGCAAAGCCCCCGATGACGATGAAGCGGACCTCGTGTGCCGCCAGAGTGGCCAGGATGGCCGCACCGTCGAAGTCAGGCACCAATGGCCTCGAGATAGGCCCGACGCAGCTCGGCGGCGAAAGCCACGCCCGCGGCATTCTCGGCGATCCGCTCGTCCACTGACTTGGCCAGCAGCGCTCTGGCCTGAGCCCAGTCGCTGCCATCTCTCGGTTCGAGGTGGACGTGCAGGTCGAAGCCACATGCCTTCAGCAGCTCGACCACCCGGTCGAAGGTGGGCTGCACCCGGCCGGACTCGAGCCGCGCGATGGCCGGTTGGGTGCTGCCGACCCGGCGGGCCAGCTCGGCCTGGGTGAGGCCCGCCCGCTTGCGGGCCTCCCGCACCAGGTCCGGTCCCATGACAGCAGCATACCGCCTGCGGTATGTCGATGCTAGGGTCGGCTGGCTTGGACATGGAGGTGTGTGGGTGCCTGGTGGCCCTCCCGGTCTTCAACACCGGTGTGGTCGAGGATCTCGGCCAGGCGGGTTCGATTCCCGTCCACCTCCGCCACCGTCACCCCGCGGGACGCCGGCAGGATAACGACGGTTCACGTCGAAACCAGAGCGCACCCCCCGGCCGCACCCAGCGGCAGCCGACCCCCCGAGGTTCCCGTGCGCAAGCCCTTGACCTGGCGCTTCACTGCCACCACCGCCGTCCTCGTGGCAGCCGCCGTCGGCACCGCGGCGAGCCAAACCGCCAACGGAGCGCCGGCGCCGGCCAAGCCGACGCCCGGCATCGCCTGCGACAAGGGCTCCCTGCCGGAGACCACGCAGGGCCGGGCGCCGCTCGCCGACGTCGCCTCCGGGCGCTACGCCAAGGGCTACAGCTGCAACGTCCAGGAGATCAGCCACCTCGCCAAGAGCGGCGGCTACCGGGTCGAGCGCTATGTCGACGCGGCCGGTCACGAGTGCGCGTTCTGGGACAGCACCCTGCTCTACCCGAGCAGCGTGCCGGACCAGGGCGCGAACGGCCCCGGCACCTACGTCATGGACATGAAGGACCCGGCCAAGCCGGTCATCACCTCGATCCTGCGCACGAGCGCGATGTCCTCACCCCACGAGTCCCTGCGGCTCAACACCAAGCGCGGGCTGCTGGTGGCCAACTTCGCCTACCCGACGACGCAGCCCGGCATCGTCGACGTCTACGACGTCGCCGCGGACTGCCGGACGCCCCAGCTGCTCGCCAGCGCGCCGACCGGCGTCCTGGGTCACGAGGGCGGCTTCTCCCCTGACGGCAACACCTACTGGGTGGCCTCGCTCTACGGCCACACGCTGACGGCGATCGACCTCACCAACCCGCGGGTCCCGACGCCCGTCTTCTTCACCGACGACTACCAGCCGCACGGCGTGTCCATCAGCGACGACGGCAACACGCTCTACATGGCCGAGGGTCAGCTCGGTGGCACCACCGGCTACAAGGGACTGACGATCCTCGACGTCAGCCAGGTTCAGAAGCGCGTCACCAACCCCGCCGTCCCGATCGTCAGCCGCCTCACCTGGCCCAACGTCGGTACGCCGCAGAACGCCACTCCCTTCACCAAGAACGGCCGCCCCTACCTACTCGAGACCGATGAGTTCGGCTCGGGCTCCAACATCGGTGCGGCCCGGATCATTGACATCGCCGACCCGAAGAAGCCCTTCGTGGTCAGCAACCTCCGGCTGGCCGTCAACGAGCCCAAGGCACAGGGCGCCGACCTCGAGGCCGATCCGGGCAACGACCAGCAGTTCCAGGGCTACCAGGGCCACTACTGCACCCTGCCCAGTCGCGTCGACCCGCTGGTCGTCGCCTGCACCTTCATCATGTCCGGCCTGCGGGTGTTCGACATCGCGACGCTGGCGAGCCCCAAGGAGATCGCCTACCACTCCCGGCCGATCGTCCCGGGCAGCGTGGCCAACCAGCCGAAGCGGGCCGGGTCCTTCGCGATGTCCGCGCCGGCCTACGACCAGGCCACCGGTGACATCTGGTACTCCGACGGCAATAGCGGCTTCTACGTCGTACGCCTGACCGGGGCGGCCAAGCGCCCGTTCTTCGCCAAGAGCGTGGTGAACCCCGGCAGCTGATTTGCTGCCTAAGGACGCATCTCGTAGGTACCGGCGAGGTCGCGGACCTGCTGCCAGACCGCGTCGTAGCGACGCTGATCGGCAGCGGGCTTGCGGACGTGGTCGAGCGCCCACTGCTGCTGCGCCTTGGTGGAGGACGCCTTGCCGTGCAGCTCCACCGCATAGGCCGAGAAGTCGCGCACGAAGACGTCGAAAAGCTGGTCAACCACCGCGCGGTCCAGTCCGTTCAGCGCGGCCTGCTCGAGGATCAGCTGGCCGTAGACGACCAAGGTGAACAGCTCACCCAGGGTGAGGAGGTAGTCGAGGTCTTTGGCCTGCTCGCCCTCCGGTCCAGCTGTCAGCACGAGCCCCACCAGCGCTTCGGCCTGCTCTCGGAACACCGCCACATTGGCGACATCGGCGAACCCGTCGTACGGCGTCCGCCAGTCGGCGAACCGCACCTTGCCGAGCCCGCGGGCGGGTCCCTGATGGAACAAGAACGCGTCGTCGGCAGCATCGCGGCGGATCGGGATGTCGGGAAGGTCCGCAGGCTGCAGCAGGTAGCTGGGCAGGAACTTCAGCACCAGCGCCATGTTGACGTGGACCGTGCCCTCGAGCTTGGGCAGCGCCCGGATGTCCATCGCGGCCTGCTCGAAGTAGGTGTCCTTCTCGAAGCCGCGGGCCGCGATGACGTCCCACAGGCCATCGATGCAGCGCTCGCCCTCGGTGGTGACCTTCATCTTGGTGATGGGGTTGAACAGTAGGTAGCGCCGGTCCTCCGCCGAAGCCGACCGGAAGTAGTCGATGGCCCGCTCGCCGAACAGCTTCATGGCGACCAGCCGGGCGTAGGCATCGGTCAGGCCCTGCCGCACGTGCGGGAAGTCGGTGACCCGGTTGCCGTAGAGCACCCGGTTGTCGGCATGGGTGACCGCCTCGTAGAAGGCGTGCTCGCAGATCCCGATCGACGCGAAGCCGAGGTTGAACTTGCCGATGTTGACGGTGTTGAGCGCCGCATCGAAAGCCGCCCGGCCGGTGTGCAGGACGTCCGCAGGGGTGACCGGGTAGTTCTTCAGCCGGAACTCGCTGACGAACATCTGCGAGGCCACGACGTTCTTGACCAGGTGGTACGCCAGGTGCTGGCTGTCGACGGCGAAGAACACGTAGCCGTCGGGACCCTCCACGTCGGCGCGGCGGCCGAAGACGGAGACCATGCCGGCCACGTTGCCGTTGCCGATGTAGTACTTGCTGCCGCTCGCGACGAACCCGTCGCCGAGCGGCGTCAGGATCATGTCGGTGCTGTAGATGTCGGCGCCGTGGGCCTGCTCGGACAGCCCGAAGGCGAAGACGCCGCCGTCGTCGAGGATGCGGGTGGCCTTGCGCTTGGCCTCCGCGTTGTCGCTCTGCCAGATGGGGCCGAGCCCGAGGATGGTGACCTGCCAGGTGTACCAGTAGCCCAAGCCGTAGAAGGCCAACAGCTCCCCGAACGCGCAGATCCGCGCGGTGTCCCAACGACCGCCCTGCTCGCCGGGCGTGAGCAGCGTGGCGAACGCCTTCT
>JBKKBU010000407.1:0-4112 GCA_046713755.1 Mycobacteriales bacterium | reverse complement strand
TTCGACGCGCTGCTGGCGCGGCCGGCCGATCCGGTGGAGTCCGGGCGGGGTGGCGAGGACCTCGCGCTGGTGATCTACACCTCGGGCACGAGCGGCCGACCCAAGGGCGCGATGCTGACGCACCGGGCACTTTTGGCCAACCTCGACCAGTGCGCGCAGATCGAGCCGCAGGTGATGGCGCCGGACGACGTCGTCCTGCTGGTGCTGCCGCTGTTCCACATCTACGGCCTCAACGGCGGCTTGGGCATGGTGGCTAAGCACGCCGCGACCGGGGTGCTGGCCGAGCGCTTCGACCCGGTCGAGACCCTCGAGCTGATCCGCCGCCGGCACGTCACCAACGTCGGCGGGGCCCCGCCGATGTACGTCGCCTGGTCGATGCTTCCCGACGTCGGCGACGCCTTCACCTCGGTCCGGCTCGCGCTGTCCGGCTCCGCGCCGCTGCCGGCCACCGTCCTGCACCGAGTCTTGGACGTCACCGGCCACCACGTCTTCGAGGGCTATGGGCTCACCGAGACCGCGCCCGTCCTGACGACCACGCTGATGTCGGAGGTCGCCAAGCCGGACTCCATCGGGCAGGCCATCCCCGGCATCGAGCTGGAGCTGCGCGACGAGGCCGGGGTGGTCGTCGACGACGGCGACCCGGGCGAGATCGTCGTGCGCGGGGCCAACCTGTTCTCCGGCTACTGGCCGGACGGCGCCGACGGCCCGGACGCTGACGGCTGGTTCGCGACCGGTGATGTGGCGTTCCACGACGGCGATGGCGACCTGCACCTGGTCGACCGCCGCCGCGAGCTCATCTTGGTGAGCGGCTTCAACGTCTACCCGCGTGAGGTCGAGGACGTGCTCACCACCCATCACGACGTCGAGGAGGTGGCCGTCCTGGGCGTCGCGCACCCCTACACCGGCGAGTCCGTCAAGGCGATCGTCGTGCTGCGACCCGGCGCGCGGCTGTCCGCCGACGACGTCATCGCCTACGCGGCCCGGTCGCTGGCGCGCTTCAAGTGCCCGACAGCGGTCGAGTTCGTCACCGACCTGCCGCACTCCGCGACCGGCAAGGTCTCCAAGGGACGGCTGCGCGAGCTCTCCCCCTGAAGTTGATCAGACAAGCCCCGCCTGTCTGATCAACTCGGGCGAAAACGGGCCCGTTGGGCCGGACTTGATCAGACAGGGCCCGCCTGTCTGATCAACTCGGGAGGGCGTCGTACCGTGGGGGCGTGCTGAGGCGGCGCGTGAGAGTCGGGACGGTCACGCTCGTGACTCGGTCCGGCTGCCACCTGTGCGAGCAGGCCGCACCGCTGGTGGAGCGGGCGGCGCGGGACGCGGGGGCGGCGTACGAGGTCCTTGACGTCGACGCTGACGAAGCGCTGCGCGCGCGGCACTCCGACCAGGTCCCGGTGGTGCTGCTCGACGGGGTCGAGCACGCCTACTGGCAGATCGATGAGCGGGTGCTCCGCAAGGCGCTGAGGCTGTGAAGGGGCGGCTGTGACGGCCGTCACCGACTTTGTGCAACCGTTCACAAGCGCGTAACCTGGCGGCCAGCAGCTCCCTCCGACCGTCGAGGACCTCCAGTGACCGAGCAGGGCCGGCCGGATGCGCCCGCCCGTCGACGTACGGGCCTGCCGGAGGCCACGGTCGCCCGTCTCCCGGTCTACCTGCGAGCCCTGTCGGCGCTGGCTGAGGCCGGCGGCACGTCGGTCTCCTCCGAGGCGCTCGCCACCGCGACGGGCATGACGAGCGCGAAGGTGCGCAAGGACCTCTCGCACCTGGGCAGCTATGGCACCCGCGGTGTCGGCTACGACGTCCACGAGCTCATCCACCACATCAGCGGGACACTCGGGCTGGCGCAGCGCTGGGCGGTCGTACTCGTCGGGGTCGGCAACCTCGGGCATGCGCTGGCGGGCTACGGCGGCTTCGCCAGCCGTGGCTTCCGGATCGCCGGGCTGCTCGACGCCGACCCGGCCCTGGTGGGCAAGCAGATCGAGGGCATGGCGGTCCGTCACGTGGACGAGCTCGACGAGGTCGTCCGCGAGGGCGACGTCTCGATCGGGGTGATCGCGACGCCCGCGGCCGCTGCGCAGGAGGTCTGCGACCGGCTGGTCGCGGCCGGCGTGACCAGCATCCTGAACTTCGCCCCGACCGTGCTGTCGGTGCCGGCGGGGGTTGACCTGCGCAAGGTGGATCTGGCCGTAGAGCTGCAGATCTTGTCGTTCCACGAGCACCGCAAGGCCGCCGCCGGAGTCCCCGCATGAGTGTCCTGGCCGTCGGCATCTCGCACCGCAGCGCACCGGTGTCCCTGCTCGAGCAGGTGACGCTCGGCGTCGGCGACCCCACGTCGGTGCTCGAGGGCATGCGGGAGATCGGTGAGGCGGTCGTGCTCGCCACCTGCAACCGGGTCGAGGTCTACGCCGACTCCGATGGCTTCCACGCCGGTGTCGATGCGGTCTCCGACCTGCTCTCCCGGCTGTCCGGGGTGGATCGCGCCGAGCTGGTGCCGCACCTCTACGTCCACTGGGAGGGGCAGGCGGTCCAGCACCTGTTCCAGGTCGCCAGCGGCCTGGACTCGATGGTGGTGGGCGAGTCGCAGATCCTGGGCCAGCTGCGCCGGGCCTACGCCGCCGCGCGGAGCGGTTCGTCCGCCGGCCGGGTCCTGCACGAGCTGTTCCAGCAGGCGCTGCGGGTCGGCAAGCGGGTCCACAGCGAGACCGGCATCGACGAGGCCGGCCAGTCGCTGGTGACCGTCGGCCTGGAGCACGCGGTCGCCGCGATCGGGCCGCTCGAGGGCCGCTCGGTGCTCGTGGTGGGAGCCGGCTCGATGGGCGCGCTCGCCGGGGCGACCCTGCGGCGCAGCGGCGTCGGTCGAGTCGTCGTGGCCAACCGCACGGCCTCGAAGGCGGCACTGCTCGCCGCCTCCCTCGCGGGCGAGGGAGTCGGCCTGGACGACCTCGAGGACGTGCTCGCCGAGGTCGACCTCGTGGTCTCGTCGACCGGGGCGACCGGGGTGGTCTTGCACCGCGATCTCGTCGAGCGGGTCGTCAAGGTGCGGGAGGGGCGGCCGATCGCGTTCCTGGACCTGGCGCTCCCACACGACGTGGACCCCTCGGTCCGCGACCTCGAGGGCGTCACCCTCGTCGACCTCGCATCGCTGCAGCAGGTCCACGCCGGCAGCGGCGCCGAGGACGTCGAGGCGGCCCGCGCGATCGTCACCGAGGAGGTGGGGACCTACCTCGCGCTCCAGCGCGCGGCCCGGGTGGCGCCGACGGTCGTCGCGCTGCGCTCGCGCGCCGACGAGCTCATCGCCGCCGAGCTGACCCGCTTCGCGGGTCGTCTCCCGGACCTCGACGACCGCGGTCGGGCCGAGGTCGAGCAGACCGTCCGCCGGGTCGTGCAGAGCCTGCTCCACACCCCCACCGTCCGCGTGAAGGAGCTCGACGAGGCGCCCGCCGGGTTGTCTTACGCCGAGGCGCTGCGCGAGCTGTTCGGGCTCGACCGCGGCGCCGTCACGGCCGTCACGGCCGCCCCGGTCGAGCTGGAGGACGAGTGACGCTGCACCTCGGAACCCGGCAACTCGGCACCCTGCGACTCGGGACCCGCAGCTCGGCGCTGGCCGTCGCCCAGTCCGGCGGCGTGGCCGCCACCCTCATCGCCGAGCTCGGTCGCGACTGCGAGCTCGTCACGATCCAGACCGAGGGCGACGTGAACTCCGCCGCGATCGCCCAGATCGGCGGCACCGGCGTCTTCGTGACGGCCCTGCGCGACGCGCTGCTGGCCGGCGAGGTCGATCTTGCGGTGCACTCCTACAAGGACCTGCCGACGGTGCCCGCCCCCGGCTTGGTCATCGCTGCGGTCCCGACTCGGCTGGACCCGCGCGACGTGCTGGTCGCCCGTGACGGCCTGACCCTCGGCGAGCTCGGCGAGGGCGCCCGGGTCGGCACCGGCTCGCCGCGCCGGACCGCCCAGCTCCGCGGCCTGGGCCTGGGGCTCGACGTGGTCCCGATCCGCGGCAACGTCGACACCCGGATCGGCAAGGTCCGCGCCGGCGAGCTCGACGCGGTGGTCCTCGCCCGCGCCGGCCTCGCCCGCCTCGACCGGCTCGACGACATCACCGAGGTGCT
>JBKKBU010000406.1:0-2584 GCA_046713755.1 Mycobacteriales bacterium | reverse complement strand
CGGGGTGCTCACCAGCACATGGAACGCAGTCAAAGTGGCTGGCGTAACCCTCTCCGATGCAGCCTTTGCTGGCGGCGGCATGAGGCGGATTCTGATCATCGTCGCAACGCCCGAACGATTGTGGGGTGTTGGCGATGGGTCGAGGTCGTGTGGGTGCGCTGCCGTTGTCGGAGAAGCGCGCCGAGTTCGTGCGTCTGATCGGCGCGGGAGTGTCGGTCTCAGAGGCGTGCCGCCGGGTGGGGGTGCACCGCCGAACCGGGATGCGCTGGCGACACGGGCGCACGGTCATCACAGTCAGCGGGGAGAAGCGCCACTATCCGAGCGTGATCATGCCGAGCGGCCGTCAGTTGCCCCCCCGGTTCCTGTCCGAGGAGGAGCGGGTTCAGTTGGCCGACCTGCGCCGGCGGGGGTTCGGGGTGCGGACGATCGCGGCCGAACTCGGTCGCAGCCCGTCGACGGTCAGCCGGGAATTGCGACGCAACAGCGATTCCTCCAGCGGCCACTACCGGCCGTTCGCTGCGCAGCGTTTGGCAGTGGACCGCCGCGCTCGGCCTGGTCGGGGCAAGCTGCTCGGCGATCAGGTACTTCGGGAGTTCGTGCAGAGTCGGCTCGGCAAGCGGTGGAGTCCTGAGCAGATCAGCCAGGCGTTGCGGGAGGAGTATCCCGAGGACCGAAACCGCCACCTGGCGTTGGAGACGATCTACCAGGCGATCTACCGCCCCGATCTCGGCGGGTTGTGCCGAGAGCTGGCACCCGTGCTGCGCACCAAGCGGCGCCGGCGCCGCCCGCACCGTCGGGCCGATGCTCGTCGCGTCGGCGCTCTGGTGGGAATGCGGATGCTGGAGGAGCGATCCCCGGAGGCTCAGGCCCGCACTGTTCCCGGCCATTGGGAGGGTGACCTGATCGTCGGCACGGACAACCGCTCCGCGATCGGCACCGTGGTCGACCGCTGCACCCGTTTCGTGCTGCTGCTGCATCTGCCGGATGGTCGGCACACCGCCGAAGCTGTCCGGGAGGCTCTTGTTCTGGCGATGAACGACCTGCCCCCGGGCTTGCGTCGGTCGCTGGCTTGGGACCAGGGCCGGGAGATGGCGCTGCACGTGCAGATCGCGGCGGCGCTGAGCATGCCGGTGTTCTTCTGTGATCCGCACAGCCCGTGGCAGCGAGGCACGAACGAGAACACGAACGGGCTGCTGCGCGACTACTTCCCCAAGGGCACTGACCTACGAGGTCACACGGCAGAGGACCTTGTGGCTGTCGCTGCCGAGCTGAACGCGCGGCCCCGGAAGACGCTCGACTGGCAAACCCCGCAGACCCGGCTCGAGGCGTTCCTGACGAGGACGTCCGCGTCGTCCTGAACGACACCACGTCCGTCCTCGCTGCAGGCCCCGGGCTGCGAGGATGACCGAGTGCCTGAACAGCGACCTGACCGTCTGAACCTGCCACAAGGACTTCCGCGCGTGGAGTGGAAACCCGGCCTGGCCAACGAGATGATGCGCGAGCTTGCACCCTTGCTCGCCGAAGAAGGCATCGACGTCGACAACATCGACGTCCCCGACCTGCCGACGCTGCAAGCCGCGATGAACCGGGCCGTGGAACGTCACAACATGACCCTGTTCACCCCTGTCGGCTCCCCCCGGGCGCTGGCCGTCGCAACACTGCGCGATGCAGTCCGGGCCCTCGCCGAGCAAGACACGTCACGCGCAACCGGCGTCCTGGAGAACGTCAAGCCAGAGTCGCCGGACGATACCCAGGCCACCGTTTCGGCCTGCATCGGCATCTGCCTCGGTTTGCTCGACGAGTGGCTTGGCGGCACCGACCACACGGCCCCTATTGGCTTGGCCGGACGAGTGACGCTCCCCGTCCACGATTGGCTCGGAGCGCGCGCCGCGGCCGACATCCTCGTGTTGGCAGGCAAAGGGCGAGCGTTCCGCTCCCTCGACAAGCTCATCGTTCGGCAGGGCGGCGAACACGTGCTCTACGGCAGCGCACTAGCTCTCGCCGCTGCCATGGTGGCTTGGTCAACAGACGCCGGGACGTCCCTCGCGCAACTCCTCGACGACGAACTGCTCTAACTGGCTACGCTGCCCGCATCCAGCGCGTTGCGACGATGGCTGGAATCTGCCCCGTCACGGTGGGGCCAGATCAGCCTGACAGGGCCAGACGGTGCCTGATGGCCACCACAGCCGCGGCGCCGCTGGCCGCTGACCTCGAGCACGGGCTCAGGCGGTTGAAGCTCGCCTCGATGCGCCGGGTCGCTCCGGAGCTGCTCGTCACCGCCAAGACCCAACGCTGGACACCGGAGGAACTGCTGCGGTCACTGGTCGAGATCGAGATCAACGCCCGCGACGCCAGCAACGTCCGGCTCCGCAGCAAACAGGCCTGCTTCCCGATCACCAAGACGATCGCGGAGTTCGACCTGGCCGCGAGCAGCATCCCGCCGCAGACCTGGTCCTACCTGTGCTCCCTGGAGTGGATCGGGGCGAAAGAGAACCTCACCCTGATCGGGCCAGCCGGCACCGGCAAGAGCCACACCCTCATCGCCCTGGGACACGCCGCGATCCAGACCGGCCGGCGGGTCCGC
>JBKKBU010000405.1:0-7353 GCA_046713755.1 Mycobacteriales bacterium | reverse complement strand
ATGCGGACCTCGCCGCCGTCGTCCGGGCGGCCCGATCCGGGGCAGCTGCGGCCCTGGCCACGACCCCCGACCTGTTGCCGGCGCTCAAGGCGGCGGGCGTCGTCGACGCCGGTGGCCGTGGGCTGTGCGTGCTCCTCGAGGCGCTCGAGGCCGTCGTGACCGGGGTGGTCACGGCTCCGGTCGTGCAGCTGCTGGTGCCGCGGGACCGCTCCGGCCTCGCGAGTGCCAGGGAGGCAGGGAGCGACGAGTTCGCCTTCGAGGTGCAGTTCCTGCTGCGCGACTCGACCCAGGAGCTCGTCGAGCAGCTCGAGCACACCCTTGCTGCCCTCGGTGACTCCCTTGTCGTCGTGGGTGGCGGTGATCGGGGGGATGCCCTGTGGAACGTCCACGTGCATGTCAACGACGTGGGCGCTGCGATCGAGGCGGCGGTGGAGGCCGGCCGGCCGTTTCGCATCACGGTGACCCACTTTGCCGACCAGATCGCGGCTGACCAGCCCGCACGTCCGGCGGCGCCCACCGCCGGCCGGGCGGTCGTCGCCGTGGCGCTCGGCGCTGGGCTGGCTGCCCTGTTCGAGGCGGCGGGGGCCGTCGTTGTCGACGGCGGACCGACGTCCAACCCGAGCACCGCCGAGCTGCTCGACGCCGTCCGTCGTAGTGGTGCCGCCGAGGTGGTGCTCCTCCCCAACGACTCCAACAAGACAGGGGTCGCGTCGGCAGCCGGCGCCGCCGCCCGCGACGAGGGCCTGTCCGTGGCGGTCGTCCCGACCCGTTCGGTGCTGCAGGGGCTCGCCGCCCTTGCCGTCGCCGATGCCTCCCGTCCGTTGGCCGACGATGTCGGAGCTATGGCAGCAGCGGCAGGTGCGACCCGTTTCGGTGAGGTGACGACCGCCGTGCGCGAAGCCGCGACGATGGCGGGCATCTGCAAGCCGGGCGACGTCCTCGGTCTCATCGAGGGCGACGTGGTGGTCCTGGGCTCCGACGTTGAGGTCGTGGCGCGCGACCTGCTCGACCGGATGCTGGCCGGCGGCGGGGAGCTCGTGACCGTCGTGACCGGCAGCCAAGCGCAGGACGGTGCGGGCGAGCGCCTCGTGGCGTACGTCGCGTCCTCGCACCCGGAGGTGGAGGTCGTGGCCTACGAAGGCGGGCAGCCGCACTACCCGCTGCTGCTCGGCGTCGAGTAGTGGTCGCCCCGGGGGCGCCGCTGCACACAGCGGTCGGCGGCAAGGCAGCCAAGGCCATCGAGGACCACCTCGGGCTGCGGACGGTGGGGGAGCTGTTGCGGCACTACCCGCGGCGCTACGCCGAGCGGGGCAAGCTCATGCCGTTCAGCGACCTCGTCGTGGGAGAGCACGCCACCGTGATGGCCGAGGTCGTCGACGTCACCGGGCGGCAGCTGCGCCCCAAGCTCCACAAGACCGACGTCACCATCCGCGACGACGGCGGTGCCGTCATGAAGATGGCGATCTTCAACCGGGCCTGGGTGGCGACCAAGATCCGCCCCGGCCGGCGGGCGCTGTTCTCCGGCAAGGTCGAGACGTTCAACAAGACCGTGCAGCTGGCCAACCCGGAGTTCGTCCTCGTTGACGACGACGACGGGGCGGCGGTCGCGGAGTTCGCCGGGGCGCTCATCCCGATCTACCCGGCGGCGGCGAAGTGCGACAGCGTCGCGATCGCGCGGGCGATGCGCTATGCACTCGACCAGGCGGACCTCGACGCGGACCCGCTGCCCGCAGAGCTGCGCTTGGCCAAGTCCCTCCCCCCGCTGAAGGAGGCTCTCGAGCTGGTCCACCGGCCGGAGTCGTTCGCCGACGTGACGCGGGCCCGGCAGCGGCTGAAGTGGGACGAGGCGTTCGTCCTGCAGGTCGTCCTGGCCCAACGACGCGCGGCGCTCGTCGCGCTGCCCGGCGTGCCGCGGCCGGGACGTGCGGGCGGGCTGCACGATGCCCTGCTCGCGCAACTGCCTTTCGAGCTCACCGGTGGTCAGCGGCTCATCGGTGAGGTGCTCGCGGCCGAGCTCGCTGATGACCATCCGATGCACCGGCTGCTGCAGGGCGAGGTTGGATCGGGCAAGACCCTCGTGGCGCTGCTCGCGATGCTCCGGGTCGTCGACAGCGGCGGCCAAGCCGCGCTGCTCGCACCGACAGAAGTTCTTGCGCAGCAGCACCTCCGCTCGATTCGGGCCATGCTGGGGCCGCTCGCGCAAGCCGGTGAGCTCGGCGGTGCAGAGCAGGCCACGCGGGTCGCGCTGCTGACCGGCTCGCAGAGTGCCGGAGCGCGGCGCGCCGCCCTCGACGAGACCGCGTCGGGGACAGCCGGCATCGTCGTAGGCACCCACGCCCTGCTGTCGGAGGGCGTGAACTTCCGCGACCTCGGCATGGTCGTGGTCGACGAGCAGCACCGCTTCGGCGTCGAGCAGCGCGATGCCCTGCGTGCCAAGGGCGACACCCCGCACGCGCTGGTCATGACCGCGACCCCCATCCCGCGGACGGTGGCCATGACGGTCTTCGGCGACCTCGAGGTGTCGACGCTGACCGAGCTCCCGCAGGGCCGGACGCCGGTCAAGACTGCCGTCGTCCCGGTCGCTGAGCAACCCGCCTGGCTCGAGCGGGCCTGGGAGCGGGTGCGGGAAGCGGTCTCCGAGGGTCGGCAGGCGTTCGTGGTCTGTCCGCGGATCGGTGGCGACGACGACCCCGGTCCGACGGAGGACGGCCGGCGTCCTGCGGTGGCGGTCGACGACCTGCTGCCACTGCTGGTGCAAGGGCCGCTCGCGGGACTGCGGGTGGCGGCGCTGCACGGCCGGATGGCCAGCGACGCCAAGGACGACGTCATGGGGCGCTTCGTCCGCGGTGAGATCGAGGTGCTCGTGGCGACCACCGTCGTCGAGGTCGGCGTGGACGTCGCCAACGCCTCGGTCATGGTGGTCATGGACGCCGAGCGATTTGGCGTCTCGCAGCTCCACCAGCTGCGTGGTCGGATCGGCCGAGGTGCCCACGGCGGGCTCTGCCTGCTCGTGACCGAGGCCCCGCTCGGGTCGCCGGCCCGCGAGCGGCTGGAGGCGGTGGCAGCCACGTCCGACGGCTTCGAGCTGTCCCGCATCGACCTCGAGCAGCGCCGTGAGGGCGACGTGCTCGGGGCCGCGCAGAGCGGCGTGCGGTCCTCTCTGAAGATGTTGCAGCTGCTCCGCGACGAGGACGTCATCCGGGAGGCTCGCGAGGAGGCAACGGCGGTGGTCGCAAGCGATCCGGAGCTCACCCGGCACCCGGCGCTCCAGGCGGCCGTCCGCGAGCTGGTCGACGCCCAGCAGGCCGACTTCCTCGAGAAGGCCTGACCGCCGTGACGCGGATCGTGGCGGGGGAGGCGCGCGGCCGGCGGCTGGCCGTGCCCGGGGTCGCCCGACCGACCGGCGATCGGGCCCGCGAAGGCCTGTTCAGCAGTCTCGTCACGGTTGTCGACCTCGAAGGGGCCCGGGTCCTCGACCTTTACGCCGGCAGCGGTGCGCTTGGTCTCGAGGCGCTCTCCCGAGGAGCTGCGGCCGTGACGCTGGTCGACCACGACGCGCAGGCAGCGATCGTCCTGCGGCGCAATGTCGCCGCCGTCGGCCTGCCCGGGGCCGAGGTCATCCACGCACCGGTCGAGCGCTGGCTGGCGGCCGCTGCGCCGGCGTACGACGTGGTGTTCCTGGACCCGCCCTACGACCAGCCGGACCTACCGCTGGCGGCCCTGCACCCCCTGCTCGCGCCGGAGGCGGTGGTCGTCGTAGAGCGGTCGTCGCGCGATGCCCCACTGGTCTGGCCGGACGGCTACGAGGGGCACCGCTCGCGTCGCTATGGTGACGCCATGATCTGGATCGGCTTCCGCGCGTGAGGCGCGCCGTCTGCCCCGGGTCCTTCGACCCGGTGACGCTCGGCCACCTCGACGTCGTCGAGCGCGCCAGCGCGTTGTACGACGAGGTCACGGTCGCTGTCCTGATCAACAAGAAGAAGGCGTCGCTGTTCACCGTCGAGGAGCGCATCGAGCTCATCCAGGATGCCGTGAAGCCGTGGCAGAACGTCGTCGTCGACAGCTTCCACGGACTGGTCGTCGACTACTGCCGGGACCGTGAGATCCCCGTGATCGTCAAGGGGCTGCGGGCGGTCAGCGACTTCGACTACGAGCTGCAGATGGCGCAGATGAACCACGGCCTGGCGGCGGTGGAGACGATGTTCATGCCGACCAACCCGCTGTACTCGTTCTTGTCCAGCAGCCTGGTCAAGGAAGTCGCGACGTACGGTGGGGACGTGAGCGGGCTGGTCCCGCCAGTTGTGCACGCGGCGCTGCTCGAGCGCCTCAACACCCCCCAGTAGGAGCACGTGGACGTCGTCCAGGACACCCTCGACCGGATTCAGGCGCTCGTGGAGAGCGCCCGTTCGATGCCCATGTCGGCGTCGTGTGTGGTGAACCGGGCGGACCTCCTCGAGCTCGTCGAGCAGCTCCGCAGCGAGCTGCCGGAGGCCTTCAGCACGGCGCAGGACATCCTTGGTGACAAGGACGCGGTCGTGCAGGAGGGCCGGGAGCAGGCGGCTCGGATCATCGCCGAGGCGTATCAGGAGCGGGCCCGACTGGTCTCCGACACCGAGGTCGCGCAGGAAGCAGTCGCGGAGTCGGAGCGGCTGCTCGAGGAGTCCCGCGGCTCTGCGGAGGCGATGCGGCTGGAGGTCGAGGACTACGTCGACGCCAAGCTCGCGAACTTCGAGATCGTGCTCACCAAGACGCTGTCCGCGGTCGAGCGCGGGCGCCAGAAGCTGTCCGGACGCCACGAGCTCGAGGGGCTGCGCGAGATCGAGGACGCCGACCTCGCCCCGCTCCCGGGTGAGTAGGTCGACCCCGGCGGGCGACTCGGCTACCCTTGTCGACGGTCTCGTCAGAGCCCACAACCCGACGTGCCCGTGACCAGGAAGCAGCAGCACCGCCTCGACCCCCGCCACCCCCTCGTGCTCGATACGCGCGAGCTCGGGCGGCGGCCGGGATCGATGCGGGAGGTGCGGTTCCCTGCTCCCGCGCCCGAGGGTCTGGGGCTCGAGCTCATCAAGGTGCCGACCGGCAGCGACATCGACCTGGATCTCAGGCTCGAGTCGGTGATGGAAGGCGTGTTGGTGAGTGGCACCGCCACTGTCGACCTGGTCGGGGAGTGCGGCCGCTGCCTGGAGCCCGTGAGCGAGACGCTCACGGTCGACCTGCAGGAGCTGTACGCCTACGACGAGTCGGAGGTGGAGGAGGGCGAGGCTTCGCGGATGGAGGGCGATCACCTCGACCTCGAGCCGCAACTGCGTGACCAGGTGGTGCTCGCACTGCCCATCACGCCGCTGTGCCGCAAGGACTGTCGAGGGCTCTGCGCCGAGTGCGGAGAGCGCTGGGAGACCCTGCCGACGGATCACACGCACGAGGCCGCCGACCCCCGGTGGGCTGGCCTGCAAGGACTGTTGAAGATCGACGAGGAGAACTAGAGCCATGGCCGTCCCGAAGCGCAAGATGTCGCGCAGCAACACCCGCTCGCGGCGTGCGCAGTGGAAGACCACTGCCCCGACCCTCGTGACCTGCGACCGCGGCCACACCACGCTGCCGCACACGGTGTGCCCGGAGTGCGGTCGTTACGACAAGCGCACCATCATCGCTGTCTGACGCTCGCGTGACCCGGGTCGCCCTCGATCTCCTCGGCGGCGACCATGCGCCGGCCGCCGTGATCGACGGTGCCCTCCTCGTCGCTGCCGAGACCCCCGAGGTCGATGTCGTCCTCGTCGGTCCGCCGGACGTCGCCGAGGCCCTGCTGCGCGAACGCGATGCGGTCGGTCGCTTCGAGGTCGTCCCGGCGACCCAGGTCGTCGAGATGGACGAGGACCCGGCTCGCGCCGTCCGGTCCAAGCGCGATGCCACCGTCCGGGTGGCGGCCCGGCTGGTCCGGGACGGCCAGGCTGACGCCTTCGTCTCGGTGGGCTCCACCGGCGCCGCGCTCGCCGCCGCGCTGTTCACCCTCGGCCGCCTCCCCGGCATGTCCCGCCCGGCGCTCGCTGCCGTCATCCCGGCCCAGGCCGGACCGCTGGTCTTCCTCGACGCCGGAGCCAACCCCGAGGGCTCGACCGAGCTGCTCGTGCAGTACGCCCTGGTCGGCTCGGCGTTCGCCGCCATCCGCCTCGGCCTGGAGTCCCCCCGGGTCGGCCTGCTGTCCATCGGCGCTGAGCCCGGCAAGGGCGATGCCCTCCGCAAGGAGGCGTACGACGCCCTGCGGGCACTGCCACTGAACTTCATCGGCTGCATCGAGGGCGGCGACGTCCCCCATGGCGGCCGCGCGGATGTCGTGGTCACCGACGGCTTCACCGGCAACGTCCTCATCAAGGGCTTGGAGGGGGCTGCGTCCATGCTCACGGCCGTCTTCGTCGAGGCGCTGACCGCCACCCCGGAGCGGAAGGCCGCCGCGAAGGAGCTGCTGCCTGCCCTCGTCGCCGCGACCGAGGGGATGCAGGCTGATGCGCTCGGCGGCGCCGTTCTGCTTGGCGTCGACGGGGTCTGCGTCGTCGGTCACGGGGCGTCGTCGCCCCGGGCCGTTGCGAGCTGCGTCGGCGTAGCGGTGCAGTCGGTGCGAGAGGGTCTGGTCCCGAGGGTCGCTGCGGCTCTCGCTCAGCTGCGGGAGGCGTCGGCATGACCCATGACGAGGTGCTCGCCGTCGTGCAGCGCGCCGTCGCGACGGTGCTGGAGCTGGAGCCGTCGGGGGTGACGCGGGCGACCCACTTCAAGGACGACCTGCGGGCCGACTCGCTGGCGCTCGTGGAGATCGTCGAGATCGTGGAGGAGACCTTGGCGCCGCGCGCCCGGGCCGGCTTCCACATCGAGGACGAGGACCTCGACTCGCTCGCGACCGTCGGCGAGGCCGTCGACTACGCCCTGGCGCGGCTGTGAAGAAGGGTCCGCCCTACACGGTGCTCGAGGCACAGCTCGGCGTGGCGCTGGAGCCGGCGCTGCTGGAGCGGGCCCTCACCCACCGCTCGTTCGCCTACGAGAACGGCGGCTTGCCGACCAACGAGCGCCTCGAGTTCCTCGGCGACGCGGTCCTCGGGCTGGTGGTCACCGATGCGCTCTACAGCGCCCACCCCGATCGACCTGAGGGTCAGCTGGCCAAGCTGCGCGCGTCGGTCGTCAGCACACGGGCGCTCGCCGAGGTCGCCCGGACGCTCGGCCTGGGCGACTGGTTGCGACTGGGCAGGGGCGAGGAGGTCACCGGTGGCCGCGACAAGGCATCGATCCTCGCCGACACCATGGAGGCGTTGCTCGGGGCGGTCTACCTCGAGCGCGGCATCGCCGGCGCCACCCTGGTGATCCGGT
>JBKKBU010000404.1:0-4574 GCA_046713755.1 Mycobacteriales bacterium | reverse complement strand
GGAATACGTCAAGGCCTTCGACGGCGTCATCGCGCAGCACGCCCAGGAGCCCCGGCTCACGGTCGGCTCGCAGATGAACGAGGGCATCTGGTCCTCGCGGCTGGGCCTGGCAGGCTGGCCGGCGGTCGCCGAGGAGGCGATCATCGCCCGCGACTGCCTGCTGGCAGCTCACGTCGGCAGTCGGTTGCACGTGTGTCACCTGTCGACGGCCGGCTCGGTCGAGCTGATCCGCTGGGCCAAGAGCAAGGGCTGCGACGTCACCGCCGAGGTGACACCGCACCACCTGGTGCTCACCGACGAGCTGGCCTGCTCCTACGACCCGATCTACAAGGTCAACCCGCCGCTGCGCACCCAGACCGACGTCGACGCCCTGCGGGCCGGTCTCGCCGACGGCACCATCGACGCGGTTGCCACCGACCACGCCCCCCACCCGGTAGAGGACAAGGAGACCGAGTGGGGCGCGGCGGCCATGGGAATGACCGGCCTGGAGACCGCCCTCGGCATCGTCGCCGAGACCATGGTGATCCCGGGTCGCCTCACCTGGCGGCAGGTGGCAGAGCGGATGTCGGAGCGGCCGGCTCACATCGGCCGCCTCGAGGGGCACGGTCGACCACTGGCCGTCGGTGAGCCGGCCAACCTCGTGCTGGTCGACACCGGCACGTCGTGGACGGTCGACCCGGCTGCGTCGGCGAGCCGCAGTCGCAACACGCCCTTCGCCGGCCGCGAGCTGCCGGTCCGGGTGCAGGCCACCTTCCTGCGCGGCACCCCCACGGTCCTGGACGGCAAGCCGGCGTGACGGAAGAGCGACTCGCGTTGACCGTCGGGACCCTGTTGTTCGCTGGCGTCTGCTACCTGCTCATGCTCAAGGGGTGGCGCGGCCGGCAGCGCCGCCAGGCCGACCTGCCGCAGCCGTCGTCGGCCCCGATGGAGCGCGGCCGGGTCGTCGTCGGGGCAGTCCCGGGACTGTTCGTCGGGACGGTCATCAGGTCGGGGACTGCCGGCGACTGGCTGGACCGGGTCGCCGTCCATCGGCTGTCCGACCGCTCCAGTGCCGACCTCGTCGTCACGGTCGACGGGGTCCATCTCGGCCGCGAGGGGCTGCCGGAGCTCTACCTGCCGATCGCGGCGCTCGTCAGCGCCGACGTCGGCGACAAGCTGGCCGGCAAGGTGATGGGGGCCGGTGGCCTGCTCCTGCTCTCCTGGCGGCTGGGCGACCGCGTGCTCACCAGCGGGTTCCGCGCCACCGACCACGTCCAGCACCGTCGGCTCGCCGACGCCGTCACCGCCCTGCTGCCTGCCAAGGAGATCGCCTCGTGACCGCGACCACCCCTGCCGTACTCGTGCTCGAAGACGGCCGGACCTTCCGCGGGCAGGCCTACGGCGCCGTCGGGGAGACCTACGGCGAGGCGGTCTTCAACACCGGGATGACCGGCTACCAGGAGACCCTCACCGATCCGTCGTACCACCGCCAGGTCGTCGTCATGACGGCGCCGCAGATCGGCAACACCGGTGTCAACGACGAGGACCCCGAGAGCTCCCGCATCTGGGTGAGTGGCTTCGTCGTCCGCGACCCGAGCCGGATCGCGTCGAACTGGCGGTCTCGTCGATCGCTCGACGTAGAGCTCGCTGCGCAAGGGGTCGTCGGGGTGTCCGGCATCGACACCCGCGCGCTCACCCGTCATCTGCGCGAGCGCGGTGCCATGCGGGTCGGGCTGTTCTCCGGCGACCACATCACCGACGGGCTGGTCGACAAGGTGCTCGCCAGCCCCGAGATGGTCGGCGCCGACCTCGCCCATGAGGTCACCACCCGCGAGGCCTACACCGTCCCCGCGGTGGGGGAGCGTCGCTTCCGGGTGGTCGCCCTCGACCTCGGCATCAAGGCCGCCACCCCCCGCTACCTCGCGGAGCAGGGCTGCGAGGTCCTCGTCGTACCCGCGACGACCACCGGCGACGAGCTGCTTGCCTACGGCGCTGACGGGGTGTTCTTCTCCAACGGCCCCGGCGACCCCGCCACCACCGACGGTCCGGTCGCCGTCGCGCAGGCCGTGCTCGCGGCCGGGGTGCCGCTGTTCGGCATCTGCTTCGGCAACCAGATCCTCGGCCGGGCGCTGGGCCTGGGCACCTACAAGCGGCGCTACGGCCACCGCGGGGTGAACCAGCCCGTCCAGGAGCGCGCGACCGGCCGGGTGCACATCACGAGCCACAACCACGGCTTCGCGGTCGACGCGGCGGTCGACCGGCCGACGGACACCCCGTACGGTCGGGTCGAGGTCAGCCACGTCGACCTCAACGACGGCGTCGTCGAGGGCCTGCGGATGCTCGACGCACCCGCCTTCGCCGTCCAGTACCACCCGGAGGCTGCCCCCGGGCCGCACGACGCCACCGGGCTGTTCACGCAGTTCGCTGCACTCATGGAGGCCTGACCGATGCCGCGCCGCGAAGACCTGCAGCACGTCCTCGTCATCGGCTCCGGCCCCATCCTCATCGGCCAGGCGGCGGAGTTCGACTACTCGGGCACGCAGGCCTGCCGGGTCCTCAAGGCCGAGGGGCTGCGGGTGACGCTCATCAACAGCAACCCGGCGACGATCATGACCGACCCGGAGTTCGCCGACGCGACCTACATCGAGCCGATCACCCCGGAGTTCATCGCCAAGGTCATAGCCAAGGAGAAGCCCGACGCGCTGCTCGCGACCCTCGGCGGCCAGACCGCGCTCAACGCCGCGATGGCGCTGCACGAGGCGGGGGTGCTGAAGGAGTTCGGGGTCGAGCTGATCGGCGCCGACATCGACGCGATCCGCAAGGGCGAGGACCGGCAGCTGTTCAAGGAGGTCGTCGCGTCGATCGGGGCCGAGAGCGCGCGGTCCGCGGTCTGCCACACGATCGACGAGCTGCTCGCCGCTGTCGAGGACCTCGGTTACCCCGTCGTGGTGCGGCCCTCGTTCACGATGGGCGGCGCCGGTGGTGGCATCGCCTACGACGAAGCGGATCTGCGCCGGATCGGCGGCGGCGGGCTGGCTGCGTCGGTCACCACCGAGGTGCTCCTCGAGGAGTCCATCCTCGGCTGGAAGGAGTACGAGCTCGAGCTGATGCGCGACAAGGCGGACAACGTCGTCGTGATCTGCTCGATCGAGAACCTCGACCCGCTCGGCGTCCACACCGGCGACTCGATCACCGTAGCGCCCGCGATGACACTGACCGACCGGGAGTACCAGCAGCTGCGGGACATCTCGATCGACGTGATCCGGGCGGTCGGCGTCGACACCGGTGGCTGCAACATCCAGTTCGCGGTCAACCCCGACGACGGCCGCATCATCGTCATCGAGATGAACCCGCGGGTGTCGCGGTCGAGTGCCCTCGCCTCCAAGGCGACCGGGTTCCCGATCGCCAAGATCGCCGCCAAGCTGGCGATCGGCTACACCCTCGACGAGATCCCCAACGACATCACCCGGGAGACCCCGTCGGCCTTCGAGCCGAGCCTGGACTACGTCGTGGTGAAGATCCCGCGCTTCGCCTTCGAGAAGTTCCCGGGCACCGACCCGGAGCTCACCACGACCATGAAGTCCGTCGGCGAGGCGATGGCCATCGGGCGCTCGTTCATCGAGGCGCTGCAGAAGGCGATGCGGTCGCTCGAGCAGGCGCCGAGCGGCTTCTGGGTCGAGCCGGACCCCGACGGGACGGCGCAGGACGCGGTCGAGCTCGCCCGCACCCCGCACGACGGCCGGCTGTTCGCGGTGGAGCGGGCGTTGCGGCTCGGCGCGACCGTTGAGGAGGTCTTCGAGGCCACCAAGATCGACCGCTGGTACCTCGACCAGATCCTGTCGCTGGTCGAGCTGCACGCCGAGCTCCGTGATGCCCCGCTGGCCGAGCCGCTGCTCCGCCGCGCGAAGCGGATGGGCTGCAGCGACCGGCAGATCGCCGCCGTGCGCGGCGTCAGCGAGCAGCAGGTCCGCGAGCTGCGCCACGAGCTAGGGGTCCGACCGGTCTACAAGACCGTCGACACCTGCGCGGCGGAGTTCGCGGCAGAGACGCCGTACCACTACTCGTCGTACGACGAGGAGAACGAGGTCGCGCCGTCCAGTCGCGACAAGGTCATCATCCTGGGCAGCGGACCCAACCGCATCGGCCAGGGCATCGAGTTCGACTACGCCTGCGTGCATGCCTCTTTTGCGCTCCGCGATGCCGGTTTCGAGACGGTGATGATCAACTGCAACCCGGAGACCGTGTCGACCGACTACGACACGAGCGACCGGCTCTACTTCGAGCCGCTCACCGTCGAGGACGTCCTGGAGGCCGTGGCGGCGGAGCGGGCCAGTGCCGCGGCCGGCGGCGGCCGTCTGGTGGGTGTGGTCGTCCAGCTCGGCGGCCAGACGCCGCTTCGGCTCGCCCAGGAGCTCAAGGACTGCGGGGTGCCCATCGTCGGGACCTCGCCCGAAGCCATCCACCTCGCGGAGGACCGCGGCGCCTTCGGCAAGGTGCTCACCGACGGTGGGCTGCCCGCGCCGAGGTTCGGGACAGCGACCTCCTACGACGAGGCGAAGCAGATCGCCGACGAGGTGGGCTATCCGGTGCTGGTC
>JBKKBU010000403.1:0-8181 GCA_046713755.1 Mycobacteriales bacterium | reverse complement strand
ACCAGTTGCGCCGGCCCTGGCTCCGCAGCAGCCGAGCCGCGCGTCGGGCGTCGACCCCGGCAACCGAGGTGTCACCGCTGGCCAGTGCAGCCCGGGCCCGCAGGAGGAGCGCTTCCGGCAGGGTCGCGTCCATGCCGGCCACCTCGAGAGCCGCCGCGGCCACGCTGGCCAGGGCGTAGGCCTCGGTGGCGAGCCCGGCCGCCAGCAGCACCTCGCACCGGTCGAGCTGATAGACGGCCAGCGGGACCCCCAGGTCGGCGATGCCCCGCTCTGCTTCATCGAAGAGCTCGAGCGCGGCCGGCAGGTCACCACCGCGCGCCAGCACCCAGCCGAGGTTGTGGAGCCCGTCCAGCGCGCCGAGCGCCTCGCCCAAGCTGGTGCTGAGCTGGACGGCGCGCCGAAGGTCGGCTTCCGCGGCGGCGAGCTGACCGCTGTAGCCGTAGACGACGCCGCGGTTGCCGAGGACAAGGGCGGTCAACGAGGCATCGCCGTCCCGCTCGGCGATGGCCAGGGCCCGCGTCGCGGCCGCGAGGGCGACCGTGTAGCGACCGAGCCGGACGTAGACGGCGACAAGCTGGTTGTGCACCTGCGCGTGCGCGTCTCCCAGCGCTTCACCGGCCTGGTCGAGCTCCCGCAGGGCCATCCGGGCCCGTCCCTCCTGGAGCAGCTCGAGAGCGAGGCTGAGCCGCGCCTCCCCGGCACGGACCGGCAGTCCGGCCCGCTCGGCGAGGCGGATGGCCCGGCGCAGGTGGCGGGCCGCAGCCGGCACGTCGAGGAGCTCACGGTGGGCGATCCCGAGGGCGCGCTCCGCGACGGAGGCGGCTTCGGCGCTCACCCCGCGCCGCCGGAGCAGTGCGGCCGCCAGGTCAACGGCACGCCGCGGTTCGAGGGCGGCCAGGCGCAGCGCGTCCTCCGCCTCGCGGAGCACCGTCAGAGCATCACCCAGTCGGTGTGTAGGGGCCGGTCGGCCGCCGGGCTGACGACGCGCAGGCTGACCTGGCCGGCCGGGATGTCGTCGATGGCGAACCGCCCCAGGTCGTCGACGGCCACGTCCCGCGCCGAGCCGTCGACGAGCCGCAGGACGACAGCAGCGGGACCGGCGGGAGTGAGCTGTCCCAGCATCGACATCGACACCCCGGCGACCGATACTTCGAGGTCCACGGCCAGCCCGCCGGCCCGGAAGGCCAGCCGCCGTACGCCGGGGACACCTCGTACGCCGACGAGCGTGTCGTCGCGCGCGGGTTCGTCGGCAAGGGGTGCCAGCTCGGCATCGAGGGTCCGCCAGGAGAACGCCGCCCGGGCCGCCGCAAGAAGGGCCGGGGGCGGAGCGTCCGACTCGCGGACAGCCGCCCGGAGCCGGGCCATGAGCGACGCGGCGTCGACGCTGGGGTCGACGGCAGCAGCCAGCCGTTGCAGGCCCTGGGTCGTGGTGGCCTCGAGGAGCTCCGGCGCGAGGTCGAGGGCCGCGGCCAGCTCCTGCTCGGAGGGCAGCGGCTCGACGGCTGACACCCGCAAGGCCACCCGCACGCGGGCGGGGAGCTCGCCCACTGCTGTCAGCAGCGGATCGGAGGGAGCGCTGCGCTCGCCGTCATGCCAGCGCGCGGCGCGCGCGGACTCCTGACGGGCGGCACTGACCAGCCAGGCGCCGATGGCGGGCGGCGCGATGTCGTCGACCTGCTCGACGAGTCGCAGCCAGGTCGTCTGCGCCACCTCGCTGGACGTGCCCACTGCGAAGCCGTGCGCGCGCGGAATGGACCAGACGAGTCCGGCATACCGGTGCACGAGGGCATCCCACCGCGCGCCATCGGTGCGGAGTGCCTCGGTGTGGTCCGGGGTCGGGGGCATGTCCGCATGCTAGAACTGGCTGCGCAGGGGCCTGCACGACTCGCCCAGGGAGGCCGGCATGCCGCGCGAGAGCAAAGCCGATGTTGCCTGGCGACACCGGATGGCCAAGGCCACCGACGAGTTGCTCGAAGGCGAAGGAGTCGTGCGCTACGGCCCGGTCGGGCAGGAGCACTTCTGCCGACCAGGTCAGCTGCTCTGCGCGACCTCGGCGGTCGCCGACCTGGCCGCGGGGCTCAAGCAGCTGGGTGCGAAGCCGTCGGACCATGGCGCCGGGTTGGGCGTGACGCACTACACGCTGCCCGCGGGCACCGATGTCCACGAGGCCGTGCTGATGCTGCGCAAGCAACGCGGCAGCGCAGCGGGGGTGGCGCCCAATGCGGTCCTGTTCGGCAGCCCCAAGATCCGTGGCTGCCCGGGTCGCCCCCCGGCGCCCGCTGCTGCTGTCTCGCTCCCGGACGGCAAGGAGGGCGACGGCGTCCTCATCGCGGTCGTGGACACCGGCCAGGCTGAGCAGTCCCTGGCCCTTCCCTGGGTCAGCACCCACGTCACCGTCGCCCGTGCCGACCTGGACGAGCTCGACGCGGACTCGAGCGGCGAGCTCGACCTCGAGGCGGGCCACGGAACCTTCATCAGCGGGATCGTCGCCCAAGTAGCGCCAGGGGCGAAGGTGCTCGCGCTCAAGGCTCTCGACCCGTCGGGGATCACCGACGACCTCACCGCTGCCCGCCGCGTACGGGACGCCATGCAGGCCGGTGCCCAGGTCATCAACCTGTCCTTCGGCGGCTACACGCACTCCGATGCCGGCCTGGTGGCGCTCGACGCCGTGCTGAGTCAGAAGGAGGTCGTCGTCGTGGCTGCGGCGGGCAACGACGCCGTCGACCGGCCCTTCTACCCGGCGGCGAACCCGGCGGTCATTGCGGTAGCCGCCCTGGGGACCCGCAAGCGGCGGGCCGCCTTCAGCAACTTCGGCCCATGGGTGGATGCCTGCGCCGAGGGCGACCGGCTGCTCAGCACGTATGTCACCGGCGTCACCACCACCGACTCCGACGGCGACGGTCGCGACGACGAGTTCGTCGAGCCAGTGGCGTTCTGGAGCGGTACGTCGTTCGCCGCACCGCAGGTGGCGGCAGCCATCGCGGTGCGCATGTCCAGCCACGGGGAGTCGGCCAACGACGCTGCCGATGCGCTGATCCGGCACCCTGGGCTCGCCCGCCGCACGGGTCTCGGCGTGCACGTCGTCACCTCCCTCCGCGGTCACCCGGCGCGATGACCCCCCGATGACAGCGGCGCCGCCCAGGCTGACGGACGTGCTCGTGGAGGCGCACCGGCGAGCCGCCTCGGCCGGTGACCTCAGGAGCGTGCTCGCGGTCATGGCGGAGGCTGGTCGGCAGGGGCTCGGCGCAGCCTGCGTCGTACTCGCTGTGTGGGAGCCCCTTTCACGGGACGTCCGCTGCTGCGTGACGTCCGGCGCTCCCGCGGGTGTCGACGCGGGGCTTGCCAGGGCGGTCGCCACGCTGGTGGACGGGCCGGACGGTCAGAGCGGTCGGGTTGCGGAGCGCGGGGCCGAGGCACTGGTGGACCAGGTCCTGGACCTCGTCGGTGGCGCCGCACTGCTCGTGGTGCCGCTCCTGGATGCCCGTGGCGACGAGCTCGGAGTGCTCGTGGCAGCGTTGGACGGCACCGCTGCCCCGCACACCGCGACCGATGCCGATGTCGGGCAGCTGGTGGCCACCGTGCTGGCTGAGGTGATGCGGTCGGTGCGGGACGAGCAGCTACAACGACGGGCGCTCTACGACGCCGCGACCGGACTGCCGGGGAGCGTGCTGTTCGAGGCGGTGATCGCCGACGCGCTCAGCAACGCTGGGGATGCGGAGGTCTCGGTCCTGCTCACGTCGGTCGATCAGCTGCAGTCGGTCGCCCGGAGCTTTGGGCGGGTCGTTGCCGACGAGCTGGCCCGCAAGGTCGCCGCCCGGCTCCTGATCTCCGCGGGTGCGGCGCGCTGGTCGGTGGCCCGCCTGCCACAGGGGTTCGGCGTACTCGTGCAAGGTCGGCCGGGGACGGCCGCTGCTGCCGCAGCGGCCGTCGTGGCGGCGATGGAAGAACCGTGGGTGGTGGGGCCACGAAGCGTGCGGAGCACCTGCCGGGTGGGTATGGCCACCGCGGGTCCCGGCGCCACAACTCCTCGGTTGCTCGAGCACGCCGAAGCGGCGCTGGCCGAGGCCGCCCGCCAGCCACGCGGAGGGTGGGTGGCCTACGGCGCCGGTCTCACCGCGACCGCCCATCAGGAACTGGTGCTGGAGACCGCGATGCAAGCGGCGTTGGCTGCCGGGGAGTTCCACCTCCGTTACCAGCCGCAGGTCGACGTCGCCAGCGGCCGGGTGACGGGAGCGGAGGCCTTGGTCCGGTGGCATCGTGACAGCGGGGTGGTGACACCCGACCGGTTCATCCCCGCAGCGGAGGCGACCGGCGTCATCGTCGAGATCGACAGGTGGGTGCTGCGTGAGGCGTTCCGGCAGTCCCGCGACTGGATCGATCAGGGGATGGTGCCGATCCGCATGGCGGTCAACGTCTCCAGCCGGACCTTGGCGGCTCCCGGCTTCCGGTCGTGGGTCGTTGACGCGGTGCGGGACGCTCGGCTCGAGCCCGACCAGGTGGAGGTCGAGATCACCGAGAGCCTCGAGCTGCTCGAAGGCGAGCACGCCGTCGCCGAGCTGGCTGCCCTGCGCGATCTCGGCGTGCACGTCGCCCTTGACGACTTCGGCACCGGCTACTCCAACGTGGGTCGACTGCGCAGCCTGCCGGTCGACCGGGTGAAGATCGACCAGTCCTTCGTCCAGGGCATCGCCGTCGGCGGGGATGGTGAGGCCCTGTGCTCGGCCGTGATCGGGCTGGCCCGGACCCTGGACCTGGACGTCATCGCCGAGGGTGTCGAAACCCTTGAGCAGCTGGTCGTTCTCGAGCAGCGTGGCTGCACCGAGTTCCAGGGCTACCTCAAGAGCCCGCCGGTGCCGCCGGACGCCTTTGTCCAGCTAGTGGGGTGACCGTCGCACCGGTTGCGTTGCGGTCGAAGACCGGCTCGATAGTCGCCCACACGATCTTGCCGTCCCCGGGGATGTCCTCGACGCCGTTGGAGCTGGACAGGGCGTCCACGATGAAGCAGCCACGCCCTGACTCCACGTCGAGGTCGGGAAACTCGCCGGTGGCCACCGGGTCGTGCGGCACCTGGGGCTCATGGTCGTGCACTTCCACGCGGACTCCCCGACCCACTTGGCGGAGCAGCATGTCCACCGGCGGCCGACCGTGGCGCACGGCGTTGCCCACGAGCTCGGACACTGTCAGCGTCAAGGGCTCAATGATGTCGAGCATCTGCCAACTGGTGAGCACGCTCCTGGTGCGCGCTCTGGCCACGCTCGCGGCGGTGAGACCGTTCGGCAGATCGATGCGCACAGCACCTCGGTCTGCTTCGTGGCGGAGGGTCATGCCTTGTATGTGCCCCTTCACGCCGCTGCCAAGTGTCTTTGCGCCGACGAGTCCGTGAGCGGGGCAACCCGACGGGCAGCAGTGGTGTCACCAGTAGGTGCAGGCAGTCTTCGTCAAGGACACATCGGGGCCGCCCAGGTGTTCACTGGCGCGGTGGCGATGGACGACGGCTTCGAGGAGTTCGCCACCGCTGCCTGGACGGGATTGCTGCGCTACGGCCATCTGCTCACCGGCGACCGGGCCAGCGCCGAGGACCTCGTGCAGACCGCCTTGCTGCGGACGGCGCTGCGCTGGAAGCACATCCGCTCTGACAACCCGGTGGCCTACGTCAAGACCGCCATGGCGCGCCAGCAGATCAACCTGGCCACCCGGCTGCTCCGCCGCGAGCGAACCGTCGAGGTCGTTCCCGACCGCGTCTCCGGCGTCGACGCGACCGGGGCCATCGACGAGCGCACCGCGATGTGGCAGGCGCTGGCCCGGCTGCCGCCGCGGCAGCGCGCCGTTCTGGTTCTGCGCTACTACGAGCAGCTGTCGGAGAAGGAGATCGCCGATGTCCTCGGTTGCTCGCTGGGAACCGTCAAGAGCACCGCGTCGAAGGCGCTGGCCCGACTGCGGCAGCACTACGACGTGCCGGGCCGGGTGAGCGGATGAGCGACCTCGAGAGGGCACTGGAGGACACCCTTGGTGACGACCGGTGGGCACTGACGCGGCCGCCGGGTGCCGTGGCCCGACTACGGAAGCAGGTGCGCGTACGCCGGTTCCGCAACCGCGCCGTCGGCTCGACCCTCGGTGTGGCGCTGCTGGGCTCCGCCCTTGCCCTGGTCCTGTCGACCACGCGCGACGAGCTAGGCACCGAGCAGCCGGCCGCGCCCAGCGCTCTGCCGGTCGTCGGGGCCCCCGGGGTCCTGCGCGGCGTGGTGACCGGTCCCGCCGGTGCGGCCCTGGTGGGCATCGCCGTGCTCCCGGCGGACAGTCGCCGGGTGGCAGCGCGGACCGGAGCGGGCGGCTTCTTCGAGATCAGCTGCCAGGGCTCGGTGGTCGTGGCGTCGTACGCCCCTTCCCCTGTCGGTGGTGAGGTCTTCGAGCGCTCGCCCGGCGTCGGCAACTACGGCTGGCAACGGGTCAACACGGCGGCGCTGTGCGGCCAGGTCGTCACGGTCCGGCTGCTGACCGGAGGTGCCGTCGAGGGCCGCCTCGACCCGATTCCGGTCGCGCGGATGGTGCGGCTCACCCGACTGCCAGGCGGGGCGACCACCCCGGGGCCCGGATCGCTGGTGTTCGTCGCGCGGCTCGCGCCGGACGGCAGCTTCCGGGTCGAGGGCCTGGACACCGGTCGTTATCGGGTCGAGGAGACCGGGGAGCTGCTCGACGTCGGGGTGGGCCGGACGGTGACGGCAGCGCTCATCGCGCCCGATCAATAAGCAGGGCGTGAGCTAGTCCTCGTCGTCCAAGGGAACGGGATCAGGGGACCTGGCGGTCGCGGATCCGATCTGCAACACGAACAGACCGGCCAGGATGACGAACAGCAGGATCAGGCCGGCGGTCGTGGTGGTGGCTGGCGAGGTGATCGCCTGCGTGGACACGACGAGGTCGATGGGAAGGGACCGGACCTTGTCGCCGCACCGCACCTCGATGGTGTGCCGGCCGATGGGGAGGTTCGGCACCTGGACGGAGGCGCGGTAGCTTCCCGCGGCGTCCGCGGTGGCAGCTCCGACCGGTGCCCCGGCGATCGAGAAGGCGACGGCCTCCCCGGCCTGGCAGCCGCTCCCCGCGACCTGGGCCACGCCACCTGGCAGCGTCGAGGGCGAGCCGAGGCTGGCCTCGGCCTCGCTCACGCCACTGAGCGGGGTCGGGATGGGTGCTGGAGTCGGGTCCGGAGTGGGCGACGGTGCGGGAGCGGCCGGCTCGGGACCGGCGGTGGGGGGCTGAGTGGGCAGTGTCGGCAGCGTCCCGACGACCTGCTCGCAGTTGCGCAGCAGGCCGGCAGCCGGTTCCTCGGCAAACTGGTCGGTGCCCTGGCCGCAGTCGAGGTCGTCGGTGCCGTCCGCGCCGAGCAGGACGAGCAGGGTCGTGGTCGCCCGGTTGTCCGCCGCGTCGACCTCGAGCAGTCGTGAGGTGACGGTGCCAGCGAATCCGGCCGTGAACGGTCGCGTCCCTGGCGGGGCGTTGCCGAACACGGTGTCGATGCCGTCGCCGGCCTCGATCAGATCCGTTCCGCCGAGCCCGCAGAGCACGTGCGCCTGCCCGGGCGGGTCGATGAGGTGATCGGGGCCCGATGTCCCCCAGACGTCGCAGGTAGCGCCGACAACCCGGCTCCGCACCGGCAGCGAGATGGTGACCTGGTCGCCGCCGACCAGCGTGCCCAGGTTGCACACCACGATGCCCGTGCCGGCGGTCAGGAGGCATCCGGCCGGTAGTGCGCTCGTGAGGACGACCCCGTTGTCGAGGGTGGCCGCAAGGAGGACATCCCTCGCCGTCACCGGGCCGGTGTTGGCCACGGTGTAGCGGACGGTGAACGGGTCACCGGTGCGCACCGACGGGGGTGTCTGCACCGACACGGCCAGGTTGGCGATGGGCGCCACCACGACGAACTCCGCCGCGACGGTGGTGTCGGGCGTGATGACGAGTGCGCAGGGGCCCGTGCCCGAGCATCCAGCACCCGACCAGCCGACGAAGCGTGATCCCAACGCGGCCGTGGCGGTCAGCATCACGGCGGATTCAGTCGGGAAGGTGGCGCTGCAGCTGGCCGGGCAGCTGATGGCCAAGGGGACGGACGAGACCGCACCGGTACCGGCTCCGGTGCGTACGACCGACAACCGCGGCGGTGGCGGGGTCGTGGGTGGCGGGGTCGTGGGT
>JBKKBU010000402.1:0-4554 GCA_046713755.1 Mycobacteriales bacterium | reverse complement strand
CCAGTCGCGGGGGCGCGGAGATGTGTAAAAGACACAGGGAACGCCGATGCCACCCCCCACGCCGTCGCTGACTTGACCCCCCCCGGAGCCGCGGACGGCTCAACGACCCGATCGGGGAGGGCAGCGGCGACGGCCGCGACCAGTGCTGGGTGGCGACGCGCGAGCCCACCGGCGAGGACGACCAGCAGCGGGGTCGCCAGTGGCTCGTCCCGCACGGCGCTCGCGATGGCGGCCGCGACCGCCGGCACCCGGTCCCGTGGCAACGGGTCGGGGAGTGCCCAGCCCGCAGCCACCGTCTCCAGGCAACCGGTGAGGCCACAGGGGCACGGGTCATCACCGAAGGAGCCGCCGTGGCCGAGCAGGTTGGTGTCGACGACCGAGAGGTCCCGCACGACGGCGCCACCGACACCGGTGCCGAGACCGACGTAGACCAGGTCGGCGCAGCCGCGGAGCGCCGACTCACCGAGCGCAGCTGCGGCGGCGTCGTTGAGCAGCAGCGCGGCGGGCCGGTCGAGACCCAGCGCCTGCGCCGGGTCGACGTCGAACCAGCCGAGGTTGGAGGCGGCTAGCACCCGATCACCGTCGATCAGCCCGGGTACGGCGAGCAGGATCGGGATCCCCGGTGGCGGACAGGCGCCCGGCAGCACGACAGGGGAGGAGGATCCGAGGACGACAGTCTCGATCCCGCCGCCGCCGACCTCGATGCACGCCACCGGTGGGTGCGCCCACGTCGGGGAGTGCGGGAGCGGCACGGCATGACTCCTGGCTCGGGGAAAGGGGTTTGCAAGGAGAGTTTGCAAATAGGCTGACGCGGTGTCAAGGTCTGCGCCGTCGGAGGGAGTGGGAGTGCTAGCGCTACGCGGCGGTCGCGTGCTCACCGCTACCGGCTGGTCAGATGCGCCGCTGCTCGTCGACGGCGCCGTGCTCACCGAGTCCGGCACCGCATCCGACGTGCTCGATGTCACAGGCTGCACCGTCGCCCCCGGCTTCATCGACCTGCACGTCCACGGGGCCGGTGGCCATGCCGGCCAGGGGCCGGAGGCTGACCTGGACGGCGTCGCCCTGGCTCTCGCCCGGGGCGGGGTGACCGCCTTCCTGGCCACGGCGTTCGCCGCGCCGCTGCCAGAGCTGCGCGCACTCGTCACGGGGTCGCGACCCACCCGCGGCGCGCGCTGCCTCGGCGTACATCTGGAAGGCCCGTGGCTGTCGCCGGCCGCGGCCGGTGCGCAACCACCGGCGGCCTTGCGTGCTCCCGACGTCGCCGAGGCGCTCGCCCTGATCGCCGACGGCGACGTCCGCTTGGTCACCCTCGCGCCCGAGCTGCCGGGCGCGCTCGAGCTCGTCAGCGCGCTCGTCCGTCGCGGTGTGCGGGTCTCGCTGGGCCACAGCACGACGTCGTACGACGATGCGGTGCTCGCCCTGGCCGCGGGCGCCACCGGTGTGACGCACTGCTTCAACGCCATGAGCCAGCTCTCCGGCCGCGACCCCGGTCTGGTGGGCGCGGCACTGTCGCGGCCCGGTCTGGTCGTCGAGGTGATCGCTGACGGGGTGCACGTGCACCCGGGCGCGGTGCGAGCCCTTTTTGCCGCTCGTGGGGCCGGGGGAGTCGCGCTCGTCAGCGACTGCGTTGATGGCTGCGCGCCGGCAGGGGCACTGGTGCGCGACGGCGACGTCCTGCGGCTGCCCGATGGCACCCTCGCCGGCTCCGCGCTCACGCTTGCCGATGCCGTCCGTCATGTCGTGTCGTGGGGCATCGGACTGGAGGACGCTCTTGCCATGGCCTCGACGACCCCCGGTGCGGCCCTCGGCCTCGACGTCTCGCTGCGGCCCGGCGCCCGCGCGGATGTCGTCGTGCTGGACGCCGACCTGCGGGTTCGGCACGTCCTGGTCGGCGGGGTGCTGCAGTGACGCCGCACGTCCTGGTGACGGCGGCCGGCCCGGTCGAGGTCGCGCAGGCAGGCGTGGGACCGGCCGTTCTCATCGTGCACGGGACGCCGGGGGACTGGCGGCAGGCCCGCGGCCTGGCCGACGACCTGTCGGATCGACACCAGGTGCTGTTGCCGTCGCGGCCGGGCTACGGCCGGACGCCGCTGTCCACCGGCCGCTCCCCACGCGAGCAGGCCGCCGCGCACGTCGCGCTCCTCGACGCGTTGGGCATCGGACAGGCTGCCGTCGTCGGCATCAGCGGCGGCGGCCCGTCGGCGCGGGCGTTTGCGGCCCATCATCGTGACCGTTGCACCCACCTCGTGCTGTGTTGTGCGGTGGCCGAGCACCTCGTCTCGGTGCCGGTTGCGACCCGGCTGCTCGGGGCTGCGCCGGGGCTGTGGGAGCTGGGCGCGCGGGTGGCGTCGAGGCGAGCGCGGCGTCGGCTAGTCGACCGGGAGGCGACCCTTGCCCGCGCCGTTGCCGAGCTGGGTCCGGCCGAGCGCGCAGGCGCGGACGACCCTCAAGTGACGTCGGACCTGCTGGCCTTCGCGGAGTCCCGGGTGCGGGCGATGACGTCGGTGGCCGGCCTGCGCAACGACTTCCGGTGGTTCCGCGAGGTCAGTGCGGCCGATCCCTGGCCGCCCGGACCGGTCGTCCCGACGCTCGTGCTCCACGGCGACGCCGACCTGGTCGTCCCGCTCGCCCACGGCGAGGACCACCGCGACGCGATCCCCGGAGCAGTCCTCGAGGTCCTGCCGGGGGTCGGCCACGGCTTCGTCCTGTCGCTGCGGCGGGCCATGTCCGCCCGCATCTCGACCTTCCTGGAGACGCGATGACGCTCGCCCTGCACGGCGGCACACCGGTGCGCAGTCGCCCGCTCCCGGTCGGCAAGGGTGCCGAGCTGCTCGGACCAGAAGAGCGCTCGGCGGTCCTGGGCGTCCTCGACCGCGGCGCGCTGTTTCGCTACTACGGCCCGGTGCCGCCGCAGGAGGTCGCCACCTTCGAGGCCGCTGTAGCCGACTTCTGCGGACCCGAGGTGCGGGCCGTCGCGGTGTCCTCCGGCACCGGTGCGCTGCGCACTGCCCTCGCGGCGCTCGGCGTCGGAGCGGGCGACGAGGTCGTCATACCCGCCTGCACCTTCGTGGCCTCCGTCAATGCCGTCGTGCTGGCCGGTGCCTATCCCGTCTTTGCCGAGGTCGACGACACGCTGTGCCTGTCCGCCGATGCGGTGCGGGCGGTGCTGAGCGACCGCACCGCCGCGGTGATGCCGGTCCATCTCGACAACGGTCAGACCGACATGGCAGCCCTGCTCGACGTCACGGGGCCCGCGGGGGTGGCGGTCATCGAGGACACCGCACAGTCCATGGGCGCGACGCTCGACGGCCGCCGACTAGGCACTTTTGGTGATGTGGGGGCCTTCTCCCTGCAGCTCGACAAGAACATCACCACAGGTGAGGGTGGGGTCGTCGTCACGCGCGACGAGCGGCTGGCGTTGCGGGCGGCGGCGTTCCAGGACCAGGGCGGGCACTTCCTCACCCAGCACGGCGCGCGCCGCGACCACGCCCCCGAGCCGTTCGTCGGTGACAACCTGCGGATGACCGAGATGCAGGGTGCGCTCGGCCGGGTCCAGCTCGGTCGACTCGACGCGTTGCTGGACCTGATGCGGGCCCACAAGGCCGCGATCCTCGGCGCCGTGGGTCCGCTGGCCGGCACGACGCTGCGGCGCTATCCCGACCCGGTCGGCGAGGGTGGCTCGGGCATCGGGCTGCTGTTCGACGACCCCGACCTGGCCGGGACCTTCGCGGCCGCGCTGTGCGCCGAGGGCGTTCCGGCCGGATCGCCGTACGGCGGGCTGCCGGTCTACGCCACCGCGGCGATCCTCGAGCAGCGCACCGCCTCGATGAAGGGCCCGCCCTGGCACGTCGGGGGCAGCACGCCCTATGCGATGGGGATGTGCCCGCAGACTGAGTCGCTCTTGGCGCGGTGCGTCCGGATCGGGGTCTCCCCGGCCTACACGCCGCGGGACTGTGCCGACGTCGCCGAGGCGATCCGCAAGGTCGCCGACGTGGTGCTGGCGTGACGGTGTTGTTGTGACGGTCCGGGTTGCCCTGGTCGGGTGCGGGACGGTGGCCCGGGTCACCCACCTGCCCGGGTTGCGGCTCGGCGGCGACGCCGACGTGGTGGCCTTCGCCAGTCGCAGCCTCGGCAGCGCCGAGCGGGCCCGTGACGCGTGGGGCTCCGGAGCGGCCACGGACGACTGGCAGGCCGCGGTGAACCGCGATGACGTCGACGCGGTGCACGTCTGCGTCCCCAACGCCCTCCATGCCGAGGTTGCTGCAGCGGCGCTGGCAGCGGGCAAGCACGTCCTGGTCGAGAAGCCGATCACGACGACGCTCGCCGACGCCGACGCGCTGCTGGCCGCCCAGGCGCTGACCGACGATCGGCTGCTCGGCGTCGCCTTCGACGGCCGCTGCAACCCGACGCTGGTCGAGCTGCGCCGTCGGCTGCCGGCGCTTGGCCCGGTGCGCGAGATCGAGGTGGTGTTCGGCCACGGTGGTCCGCAGCTGTGGGCCCCGGACGCGACCTGGTTCCGTGACGTTGCGCTCTCCGGCGGCGGCTGTCTGCTCG
>JBKKBU010000401.1:0-4176 GCA_046713755.1 Mycobacteriales bacterium | reverse complement strand
CCGACAAGCTGATCGGGCTGGGTGCGATCGCGGAAAGAGCTCGAATGATCGTCGGCGGCAAAGTCAGGGGTGAAGCAAATTTTCGAGAATTTGGAAAGGGCATGAGCGCCTACCCCTTCGTCCTGATAGTCGAGCAGGGAAAACACGAAAAGCTGCTCGACGACTATATCAATGCGAATCGAAAGAGCGTTCGCTGGAAAACGGAGCTTCAGAGTTTTTCGCAAAATGAGGGTGGTGTGACCGCTGTTCTTGCTAATGGCGCGGGCGACACCGAAACCATCGAGGCTAGGTTCCTGATCGGGTGCGACGGCGCCAAGAGTGCTGTACGTCACGGTCTCGGCCTGACATTCGAGGGCAGTACATTCGGGCGGATGTTTTACGTCGCCGACGTTGAGATAGAGTGGGACTTTCCGCACGATGCCGGCCACGCGTTCCTTCTAGAACGCAATCTACTGGTTTTCTTTCCGATGAGCGGCGAGAAACAGTGGCGCATCGTTGGAACCTTCCCGGAAGAATTCGCCAAAGACGAAGGCGATGTTTTGTACGAAGAAATCGAACAGCAGATCAGAAGGGACGCTGAGCTGGACCTGGACATAACGGCGGTAAATTGGTTCTCGACGTACAAAGTCCACACGCGACACGTCAACAAGTTCTCCGAAGGCCGTTGCCTTCTTGCCGGTGACTCGGCCCACATCCACACACCAGCCGGTGCTCAGGGCATGAATACGGGTATTCAGGATGGCTACAATCTCGCTTGGAAACTGGCGCTTGTCCTAAAACATGGCTCTGCGGAAAACCTTGTGGGCACTTACAACGAAGAGCGTTTGCCCAACGCCAAGAACCTGATGCAGACGACCGACCGGTTTTTCAATCTTGTCGCGAGTCCCAATCCCCTATTGGTGTTCGCTCGCATGTTCATTTTCCCGTATGTCGCCAATCTAATGTTCAGCCTCGATTCGGTCAAGCGTTTTGTCTTTCCGCGAATATCGCAGATAGCGATCAACTATCGCGGCCGCTCGCTTAGCAAAACGCACGGATCGTTCAAGGTTGAGGCCGGTGACCGGATGCCGTGGTTTGAGATCGACGGATCGAGCATTTACGACCGTCTGCACGAGCCGGGATTTCATCTCCTGCTTTTCCTCGACGGAAAAATCGACGTGCCGCCGCTACCCCGCGATCTGATGCAGCGTTGGATCGGGCTGATCGACACGCATATCTTTTCAACCAACGAAACCGTTGCAAAAGCTTTTGGAACAAACAAGCCCTTCTTCGTCCTGCTCAGGCCGGATAACTACATTGGCCTAATCTCGGATGCATTCTCGCCTGATTTGATCGTCAAATATCTCGATCAATTCCAGTCAGAACCACCTGCGATAGCGGGTGGTTGAACGCAGCCCCAACTTAAACCACCCGCTACGGCAGGTGGTTCCGACTAATTTCCGATCGGATCGCCCGGCGGAGTTGCGAGCGGCGTTGTCGGGCGACGCGGCGCATCGGGGCGTTCGAGGAAACGGGTGATGTCATCCGCGAGCGAACGGTTGAAGCCGGCCGCCTCGCCGGTTGCGACAGTTCGTTTGAGCGTAGCAACAAGCGAACGTAGTGTGTCGCTTGCGACGGCCCTGACTTGCGGCTGCGCCCGCTCGTTTGCGGCGAGTTCCATCAGCCTCGAAACCGTTACGCTCTGTACCGCTCGCTGGATCACAACCAGATTTGCATCCGCCGTCGGAGCCGCTTTCCAGGCAGTTTTCACGAGCGAGTCGACTACGTCGCGGAAATGCGGGTTGGCCTTGTTCCGTGCATTTTGATTGATCGTGCGAGCGGCGCGGTTGGGTTCGAGTAGCGAGATGATCGCCATATCAGCGGCTATTTCAGCGGCACCTACCGGGTCGAAGATCGGTGCAGTCCGCTTCTGAAACAGCTCCGACCTTCCCGAACCATATCCGTAAGCCGTCGGCGGAATAAGGCTCAACACATTCTCAGGGATCGCGAGTTCACGGGGCTCGATGGTTTCAAGTACGGCGTTGAGAGCATCACGCTGTTTGTCTGCGGGCACCATTCCGGCGATCGGATATGGTTCCGGTCCGTGTGTAGCGCGAACTGCGTGAGTATAATCAACGCCGCCGATCGCTTTGGCCGCTGCGGTCAGTTGGTACCGATGGTGAAGATAGAGCGGTAGAAATGCGTTCTCGAGATACGACATCGGTGAACCGACCGGAATATTCTTCACGCCGAATTGATCGAGGCCGATCCGCCGCACCTTCATTTCATGCCGCAAGGTATCGACCGCATCGGGGCCGTTGTCCCAGAGATTAGCGGACCGGTTGGCCGCACCCGCTGGCCGCGCATCCTGATCGCCGAGGAAGAGCATTCCCGAACCAATACCTTCACTCACGATCTTGTAGAGCTCGGCGTCCTCATTCGCTCCCGCCGCGAACTGTGCGTACGAGTACTTCGTCGCAAACTTGTCGAATGAACCGATCCCAACGGCGTAGGCCTCAGAAAAATCGAGTTTACCGTTAACGATCCGCACAAGCGGTGCAGGATAATCCATCACCGAACCGCGATTGTAGGTGCTTGCGGCAAAATTGTGGGTAAACCCAAGCGTATGTCCGACCTCGTGAGCTGAGAGCTGGCGAATGCGTGCGTATGACATCGCCGTGATCTCGGTGGCGGAACCATCGGCGGTAAGATAATCAACATCCGGCATCATGCCGAAATCACATGCTGCATACCGCTCTTGTACTGCGGTGACATTCCGGCACCGAGCAGGAAATCCTGCCGTGCACGCTGCGAATCGAGCGTTACGTCGCCTTTCAACACCTCGCCCGTCCTCGGATCGACAACGCTGTCTCCGATTGACCAGCCGCGTGTCGAGCGGTGAACCCAATTGACGACGTTGTAGGAGATGTCCATCGGATCAGCATCGGCCGGGAGCACACGAACCTGAAACGCATTGCGAAAACCCGCTGCCTCATACGCCTGATTCCACCACGAAGCTCCCTCGACCAGTGCGTCCTGTATCGCCTTCGGGGCGCCGTTATCGACGTAAAATACGATTGGCTTGACGGCCTCACTCATCGCCGCGTTCGGGTCTTTCTTCTCCAGACGAAACCGCTGTATCCAACGCTTTTCGAGGTCTTCGTTAATGTCGGTTCCGTAATCGTAAAAGCTGATCGGGATAGCACCGGTTCGCGGGTCAAATTTTCTTGGGCGGTACTTATCGTCCGGTAGTTCGACAAATGAATGTCGCTCTCGCACAGTGACGTGTTTGGCGGTCGGCGTGACCTGACCGACCAGATTGTTAGTGTCGCCACCCGCCGTAAGCGTGATCGTCGCCTCGACCTCGGTGTTTTTGGGAAAGCCTTTCGTGTTAGGCAAATACAATGCGCTTCGGCTCTCGTCAAAACCGTACGTGCCCTGCCGCATCTGATTGATGCGGTCGCCGACACCATGAGCGTCACGGATCAGGAAGCTCGTCGCATCTACCAGCACGCGTTCGCCATCACTCGCCTCGACCCTGAAACCCCAAATCGCTGACTTCGCAAAGGATTCCTCGACTGATTTTTTCTGCAGCACATTGCCCGTAGCCCGAAACTCGTAATTCGGCTGCATCAGCAAAACCTTGTTCCCCGAACGCTCAAACGTCACGACCTTCGTCGTCCCCAACTGTCCGCGATCTAGCCCCAAGGGGTTTGACCCGACGCCCGTCGGCAGGCTAACGAGATAAAGAAATTCCTGATTCCAACGCGTGATCTCGATATAGATCTTGCCGCTATCACTGTCGATATAGAGCGGTACAAAGCCGTCGATCTTTTGCAGCTTATCCACAACGGAAGCGATCGTCTTACGCGGTGGCGTCTGAGCGTCGATAGCGGCGACCAAACAAAGAACCAGACAAAACGAGATCAATATACGATTCATAAATACCTTTTGGTTTAAGTGGATTTGTCTTGAAACTTAACACTATTACGCACCGATCTCCAAGATGGGTTCACCGCAGCCTCGGAAGTTGAGCCTGTTACATCAGCTAACAAAATCGACGGATACGACCTTCTCTGCGATCTGCTTACCTAGAGCGGCAACTTTTGCGTGCTCCGGGTGAACGGTGTATTCGTCAAGAGCGGCTTCGTCAGCAAAGGTTGCGACCAGGCCTGTGTCGAATGAACGGTCAAGGTG
>JBKKBU010000400.1:0-2797 GCA_046713755.1 Mycobacteriales bacterium | reverse complement strand
TGCTGCAGCGCGACGATGGTGTTGGCCAGGGCCTGGCCGTAGGTGTCGTGGAAGTGCACGGCGATGCTGCTCCGCGCAATGCCGGCGGTCTCGAGGGCGTCGAGCAGCGCGACCACCTGGCCGGGGGGGGCGACACCGATCGTGTCGCCGAGGGAGAGCTCGTCGATGCCCTGCTCGAACAGCGCCAGCGCCGGACCGACGACCTGCGACGGCGCGACGGTCCCCTCCCACGGATCGCCGAAGCACATCGAGAGGTAGCCGCGCACCGCCAGGCCCTCGGCCTTGGCTGTCTTCACGACCGGCGCGAACATCTCGAGGGACTCGGCGACCGACCGGTTGAGGTTGCGCTGCGCGAAGGTCTCCGTGGCCGATCCGAAGACGGCCACCTCGCGGACCCCGGCCGCGAGGGCCCGCTCGAGGCCCTTCTCGTTGGGCACCAGCACCGGAGCCCGGATCCCGACATCGCCCAGAAGTGACAGCAGCTCGGCGGCATCGGCGAGCTGCGGCACCCACTTGGGGTGCACGAAGGAGGTCAGCTCAACGGCTGACGAGCCGGCCGCAACGAGGCGCCGGATGAACTCCGCCTTGACCGCGGTGGGCACCAGCGCCGACTCGTTCTGCAGCCCGTCACGGGCGCCCACCTCGTAGACGGTGACCCGGTCGGGCAAGCCGGCCATCGTGGTCATGCTGTGACGACCGCGAGCAGCTGGTCGACCTTGACCTGGTCGCCGGTGCGGGCGCGCAGCTCGGTGACGGTGCCGTCGTGCGGCGCCGTCAGGGTGTGTTCCATCTTCATGGCCTCCACGACGAGCAACGCCTGCCCCGCCGTGACGGCTTCCCCCTCGGCGACCTTGACGGCCACGACGTTGCCCGGCATCGGCGAGACGACGTCGCCGCTGTGGGTCGTCGCCGCTCCCGCTCGACCCACCCGCTTGCGCTGGACCATCGGCCAAGCGGCCCCGCCGCGACCGATCCACACCACGTCGCCGTCGTGGGCCACGAGGAACGTCGTGGTGCTCCCGCCGACCGTGACGTCCAGCTCCGACCCACGAGTCAGGCCGACCACCGGGAACGGCGCGCCCTCGTCGACCTTCACGAGCACGTCGTACGACGAGGGCTGGACCGCGACCGTGTGGTGCGCGCCCCCTACGACGAGGTTCCAGGCCATCCACGCCGGACCGGCGGGCCGCCACCCGGTCGGCAGGTCCCAGGGGTCGACACAGCGGGCGGTCGGTCGGAGCCGCTCGAGCTGGGCGAGTGCGAAGGCAACGAGGGCCTCGTCCGGGACGGGTACGTCGACGAGCCCGTCGACCTCGCGATCGATGAGACCGGTGTCGAGCCGCCCCGCCACGACGTCAGGGTGCGACAGCAGCGCCCGCAGGAAGGCCGTGTTGGTGCCGACGCCGAGGACGGCCGTGCGGGCCAGCGCCCCGTCGAGCCGAGCCAACGCCTCCGCGCGGTCCCGACCGTGCGCGATCACCTTGGAGAGCATCGGGTCGTAGGTGGTGCCGACCACGCCGCCCTCGACCAGGCTGGAGTCCACGCGGACGCCCGCGCCGGTCGGCTCGCGCAGCAGCAGCGCGCGGCCACCGGTCGGCAGGAACCCCTTGGCGGGGTCCTCGGCGTAGACCCGCACCTCGACGGCATGACCGGTCATGACGACGTCGTCCTGGCGCAGTCGCAACGGCTCGCCGGCGGCGACCCTGATCTGCCCCTCGACGAGGTCGACACCGGTGACGAGCTCGGTCACCGGGTGCTCGACCTGCAGTCGGGTGTTCATCTCCATGAAGAAGAACTCGTCGGGGCTGGCAGCGGGGACGATGAACTCGACGGTGCCGGCACCGCTGTAGCCGACGGCCCGGGCGGTCTCGACGGCACTGGCGCCAATCCGCGCGCGGGTCGCTGCGTCGAGCAGCGCCGACGGCGCCTCCTCGACGACCTTCTGGTGCCGGCGCTGCAGTGAGCACTCGCGCTCGCCGAGGTGGATCACGTTGCCGTGGTTGTCGGCGAGGACCTGCACCTCGATGTGCCGCGGGGTGTCGACGAAGCGCTCGAGGAACAGCGTGTCGTCACCGAAGCTGGACCCCGCCTCGCGGCGAGCCCGCTCGATGGCCGCGCGCAGGTCGGGCTCCTCGGTGACCAGGTGCATGCCCTTGCCACCACCACCGGCGCTCGGCTTGAGCAGCACCGGGAAGCCGACCTCGAGAGCGGCGGCGTAGAGGTCATCGTCGGTCATGCCCGGCTCGCTGCGACCCGGCACGACCGGGACCCCGGCCTTGGACACCGTTTGCTTGGCGCGGATCTTGTCGCCCATCACCTCGACGGCCAGCACCGGCGGACCGATGAACACGATGCCGGCAGCAGCGAGCGCCCGGGCGAAGTCGGCGTTCTCGGAGAGGAAGCCGTAGCCCGGATGCACCGCCTGGGCGCCGCTGTCCAGGCAGGCCTGCACGAGCTTCTCGATGGACAGGTAGGACTCGCGCGCGGCCGCCGGTCCGAGCCGGACGGCGACGTCGGCCTCGCGGACGTGCCGGGCCTGCGCGTCGGCGTCGCTGTAGACGGCAACCGAGCGGATGCCCATCGCGCGGAGGGTGCGGATGACGCGGCAGGCGATCTCACCGCGGTTGGCCACGAGGACTGTCGAGAACATCTGGCTCACATCCGGAAGATGCCGTAGCGCACGGGCTCGAGCGGCGTGTTCGCCGCAGCCGAGAGGGCCAGACCGACGAGCAGCCTGGTGTCGCGCGGGTCGATGACGCCGTCGTCCCAGAGCCGGGCCGTCGAGTAGTAGGGGTTG
>JBKKBU010000399.1:0-3076 GCA_046713755.1 Mycobacteriales bacterium | reverse complement strand
CCCTGGCCCTGCGCCGAATGGGGATCCCCATCGGGCACCCCGGCCCGTCGAACGCCCATCGGGGATCCCCATTCGGCGGGTAGGCCCCGCCTGCCGCCATCTGAGTGGCGAACGCAAGCGCGCCGGTGCGAGGCGCGCTTGCGCAAATCACTCAGACCGCGAGGAACGCCCCGCCCTGGAGCGCCCCGGCGGCGACGACGGCCCCGGCGGCGGCGAATGGGGATCCCCATGGGGCGCCGCGTCCCCCCGAGCGCGCATCGGGGATCCCCATTCGAGGGTGGGCCGGCTGCAGCGGGGCCGGCGGGACCGGACGCGACCCGGATGAGACCCGGATGAGACCCGGACGGAACGGTTACGGACAGTAACCGCGCTCGCCGGCTCGCGTAGGGGGCGTTGCGCCACGCCGTACGATCTAGCTTGTCCCGGTTTGGCCACACCTTCGTTGCTCGCCGGAAAATAGTTTGCGTGAGCACCGTCACCAACCGTGACCGGGCTCGTTGATTGGATCAGAGCGCGTCGTGGCAGGTGGAATGTCCCAGAAGTCAGACTTCAGGGGATTCGTCCAACAGCCGATACAGGGGCGACAGCGCACCACTTCAGAGGGGTCACAGAACATGGCAGTCAAGGGAATCGTGCGGCTCACCGCACTTGCCGTCGCGACGGGAACGCTCGTGGCGACGGGCGCGGGCACGGCCACTGCCGCGACCGCAGTCGACACCTCGCGGGTCGTCGCAGCCGGTGACGGCTACGCGATCAGGATCACGCTGAACGTCCCGACGGCTCTCGCTGGCCCGCTCGGCGCCGCGACCATCGAGCAGACGATCTCGATGACCGACGGCAAGGTCTCCACGGTCACCACGCCGCTCGCCAGCTCCACGGCGATCCTCGGCAAGGGCAACACGCCGGTCCTGTCGGACCTGCTGGCCAAGACGACCTCCGCTTCGCTCACGGGCAAGTCCGAGGACAGCTCGGGCACCGCGGTCGACATCAACCAGCTCGGCGTCAAGCTCCGCCTGCTGCCGCTGACCTCCAAGGTCGCTACGCCGATCAAGGACGGCGTGCTCTCCGCGTCGGAGTCCGGTGTCGCCACGCTGCGCATCGGTGGCCTCCCCACCGGCGGCCTCGGCGCCGTCACGCTGCCCGTCCAGGACATCCTCGCCACCGCCCTCGGCACGGTCGACACGGCCGCCGGCACCGCGACCGGCACGGTCGGCACGGTGCTGACCGAGGCTCTCGACGAGCTCAAGGCAGCTGCCCCGGCGTCGGCCCCGGCCGCCGCCGCTGTCGCCGCCGCGACGACCTCCCTCGAGAACACCCTCGACGGCCTCATCGCGACGCTCGGCTCGCTCGACGCCGCGACCGACCTGGTCTCGATGGACACGATCTTCAGCAACCAGCAGATCACCCGCAAGGGCAACGTGGTCACATCGACGGTCGAGAACACCGTCAAGAACCTCAACGTCCTCAACGGCCTGGTCAAGATCGAGGCCATCACCTCCAAGGCGACCGCCGCTGCCGGTGGCAAGCCGGGCACCGCGTCGGCCACCACCGTCGCACCGGTCCTCAACGTCTCGGTCGCCAACGGCGCCCTCACCGCGCTGCTGGACGAGAAGGGCCTCAACCTCGGCGGCACCGCCGGCTCGGCCCTCCCGGCCGGCCTGACCGGCACGGTCAACGACGCGCTCAACACCGTCAACGGCCTGCTCAACACCCTCGCCGGTGTCGACGTCGTCATCGGCAAGGGCACCAAGTCGGTCTCCGAGGACGGCACGTCCGCCGCGGCCTCCGTCGCCGCCACGACCGTGACGGTCAACCCGCCCGTGCTCGCCAGCCTCCTGCCGGCCGGCAAGAAGTTCCTGACCGTCGACCTGGTCCGCGCCAACGCCTCGGCCGGTACCCAGCTCATCGCGGCGCCGATCACCACCCCCGTCACCACCCCGGTCACGGTCAACACCCCGACCAGCCTCCCCCGCACGGGTGGTGAGCTCGGCCTCGCGGCCGCGGCCACCGTCCTCATGGGTCTCGCGCTGGTCGCCCGCCGCCGTCGCTCGGTCTACGTCGGCTAGTCACCTCGCACTCTCAGAGCGCCCCCGGTCCTCGGACCGGGGGCGCTCTGCTGTGCCGGGACACCTCCCCTAGGGTGGGCCGGGTCCACTTCACCGCCCCTTCGGAGGTCCGCGTGCGCCTCACCCGCCGGCTCAGCCGCGGCGCTGCCGGGGACGACGGCGTGTCGGCCGTCCTGGCCGGCGCCGCGTCGGCCGCGGTGGCCGAGGTGGAGTCCTCACTGATGGTGCCGGCGGATCCGACGGCAGCCGCTTTCTTCGACGTGGACAACACCATGATCCGCGGCGCCTCGATCTACTTCTTCGGCAAGGGCATGGCCGGCCGGGGGCTCATCACCACCAAGGACCTGCTCCGCTTCGGGTGGGAGCAGGCGAAGTTCCGGATCCGCGGCAAGGAAGACCTTGCCGCCGTCGCCGAGGCCCGCGACAAGGCGCTCGGGCTGGTGGCCGGCAAGTCGGTGGTCGACATCGTCGCCTACGGCGAGGAGATCTACGACGAGCTCATGGAGCGCCGGATCTGGTCCGGCACCCGAGCCCTCGCGCAGCAGCACCTCGATGCCGGTCAGCGCGTCTGGCTGGTCACGGCGACACCGGTCGAGCTGGCCCGCATCATCGCCAAGCGGCTCGGCCTCACCGGCGCCCTCGGCACCGTGTCGGAGGTCCAGGACGGGCTCTACACCGGCCGCCTGGTGGGCGAGCCGCTGCACGGACCGGCGAAGGCTGAGGCGGTCCGGGCCCTGGCGGAGCGCGAGGGACTCGACCTGTCGCGCTGCACCGCCTACTCCGACTCCTCCAACGACGTCCCGATGCTCTCGCTCGTCGGCCACGCGGTCGCGGTCAACCCCGACACCGCGCTGCGCGAGGAGGCCCGGGAGCGTGGCTGGGTCATCAAGGACTTCCGCACCGGGCGCAAGGCCGCCAAGGTCGGCGTGCCGGCGGCCGCCGGCGCGGGTGCGCTCGCCGGCGGGGTGGTCGCCCGGCACGCACTGCGCCGCCGTCATGCAGGTAACCGT
>JBKKBU010000398.1:0-15591 GCA_046713755.1 Mycobacteriales bacterium | reverse complement strand
GTGTCCCGGTCCGGGAAGCTCGACACCCAGTCGACCGTCGGAGCCGGCGTGCCCGGCAGGGCCGCGAGCCAACGCGACCCGGTGTTCAGCTCGAACGCGATCCCCGACGCCGAGATCGTCGTGTAAGGGATGCCGAGGATCGTCACGGTGTCCGCGGTGACCTTGACCGCCGTGAAGCTCGGCATGATCAGGTTGAGCGGCGTCTGCAGGCCCGTCAGCGGAACCGGGCGGGCGAGCACCACCCCGAGGTCGACGTTGCCGGCGAAGACCCCGATGGCGCCCGGTGCCAGCTCGTCCAGGTCGAGGACACCGTCGAGCGACACATCACCGCGGATGACGTCATCCGGGTCGTCGACGACGGCGTCCCCGTCGACGTCCACCGAGTAGGTCTCGTTGGCGACCCAGTCGCCCATCCCGTAGCCGACGAACACCGACAGGCCCGAGGCCCCCACGGTCATCGTGCTGGACCGGACGTTGTACAGCTTCGAGTAGTCGGCGCTCCTGCCCAGCGTCGTGCCGTCGGCCGGGTCCGCGGTGACGACGTTGAGGATGAGAGCCAGGGCGGGCGCAGCCGACGGCGGACCCGTGGAGGTCAGTCCTGAGCCGAGCAGCCCGGTCTCGACATCGACGTACTCCACCGGCCCCTGTCGGAAGGCGAAGGACCCGCTCACGTGCAGGAACTCCGAGACCCGCAGGACCGCGTAGTCGATCGACACCCCGATCAACGGGTCGCCCGCGTAGTCGATCAGCACCAGCGGCGTCGTCGTCCCGGTCCGGACGGACAGGCCGCCGGCAACCGGGAAGCTGCCGGCCCAGTCGACGGTCGGCGCCGGCGCACCCGGCAGCGCCAGCAACCAGCGCGACCCGGTGTTGAGCTCGAAGGCGATCCCGGAGGCCGCGATCGTCGTCAGCGGGATCCCGAGGATCGCGAGGTCGTCGGCGGTGGCCTTGGCGGCCGTGAAGCTCGGCAGGATCGCGTTGAGCGGCGCCTGCAGCCCGGCCAGGGGCACCGCCCTGGCCGACACCACACCGACGTCGATGCCGCCGGCGAACAGCCCGATCGCACCAGGCGCCAGCTCGGCCAGGTCGAGCACGCCGTCGTCGTTGACGTCGCCGCGGATCAGGTCGTCGACCCCGGTGGTGCTGCCGTCGCCGTCGACGTCGACGCCGTAGGTCTCGTGAGCGGCCCAGTCGCCCATCCCGTAGCCGACGAACACCGACAGCCCGGAGCCGCCGAACGTCATGGTCCGGACCTGCAGGTTGTAGATCTTCGAGTAGTCCGCGCTGCGCCCGAGGGTCGTGCCATTCGCAGGATCGGCCGCCACCTCGGGGATGAGCAACAGGCCCGGTGCCGCCGCCGGTGGGAGGGCGCCGCCCAGCAGGCCGGTCTCGATGTCGACGTACGTCACCGGGCCCTGCCGGAACGCGAACGAGCCGGAGATGTGGAGGAACTCCGAGACCTGGAGCACGGCGTAGTCGATCGACACGCCCACCACGGTGTCGACGTGCGTGATCGCGAGCGGCGTGGCGTCTCCCGTGTCGACCGCGAGTCCCGCCGCTCCGTAGCTGCGCACCCAGTCGACGTGGGGGGTGGGCGAGAGCGGCGCCCACGCCGTTCCGCGGTTGAGCTCGAAGGCGATGCCCGACGCCGAGATGGTCGTCATCGGGATGCCGAGCACCGCGATGTCCGCGGCCGTCGCTGCCAGCGCCAGGAAGCGCCGCCTGAGCTCCGGCGCCACAGTCCCCGTCCCGGAGGCGAGGACCAAGGCGATCTCGATGTCCCCAGCGAAGGCACCGATGGCGCCCGGCGCCAGCTCGGCGAGGTCCAGGACACCGTCGTTGTCGACGTCGCCGCGCACGAGGTCGTCGGTGTCGGTCGTGTCGCCGTCGCCGTTGGTGTCGATCCCGTAGGTGGCACGCGCGACCCAGTCGCCCATCCCGTAGCCCACGAACACCGACAGCCCGCTGGCTCCGACCTTCAGCAGGGAGACGGGGACGTTCCAGATGATCGAGTAGTCGGCGGTGCGGGCCAACGTCGTGCCACCCGGGTCGGTCGCCGACACGGTGGTGATGAGAGCGAGGCCGGGGGCGGCCAGCGGGGGCAGCCCCGGACCGGCCGGAGCGAGACCGGTGACGACGTCGACGGTGCCTGAGCCGCCCGGCTCGAGCACGAAGGTGCCTGAGACGTGGAGGAACTCTGACACCTGGAGCAAGGCCTGGAAGCTCACCGACAGCGATGCCGTCGTCGACGAGAGCGTCAGATCGGTGACCGTGTCACCGTCGGTGTCGACCGCCACCGGGGTGGCCGCGAAGTTGACCCAGGTGCCGCCGCTGTCCTTGGTGCTCACTCCGACGGTGATCGCCGAGAGGCTGAAGCCGACCCCGTCGATGCCGACGAAGCCGGTCCCGTCGAGAGACCCCTTCGCGGCGTGCCAGACCCGGGTCCCATCGGTGACCACAGCCAGAACGGCGTCGTCAGCGGTAGCGGTGATGCCCAGTGGGAGGTCGAAGGGCTTGAGACCGACGAAGGCAGCGACCGAAGCGCCCGCGACGTACATGATCGACGCCGTAGTGGCCGTGCCGGTGGTGGTGCCATCGGTGTAGCTGAGGTTGGTGATCGACTGGGTGACGAAGTCGAGATCGCCGCTGAGCCAGAGCAAGGTGGCGACGTTGATCTCGAGGGTGCCCGCGTGATCGTCGATCGTGCCGGTGATCGCACCGTCGGTGTCGAAGCGGAACGAGTCGGCCGCGGTGACGGCGCCTTCGAGGTCTTGGACAGAGGTGAAGCTGATCTCAGGGATGCCAGCGGAGCGGACAGTCCCGGCGTCCAGCCCGGTGATGGACCAGGTGGTGGTGGTGTCTGGGCCGCGGATGCGGTCCATCCCTGAGCCGCCGTCGAAGGCAAGCGTGCCGGTGTACGCGGTGTCGATGGACGTGACGACCAGGACGTCGGCGCCGTTCTGGCCGTTGATCAGGATGCTGCTCACCGACCCGGTGTCGACCAGGTAGTGCGCCTCACCACCCGAGAACTGGACCCAGAAGGCCCCGTTGCCCGCCACCCCGTCGTCGACGATCGTGATCGTGTCGTCGCCGGTCCCTGCGTTGAGGACCACGTTGGGAGCTGCCCCGACGGTCACCGGTTCCATCCCGTCGTACACCACCAGCACCACGCCGTCGCGGCGTACGACGCCCGACTGGAGACCGGTGATCGAGTAGTCCACGGTGGCGAAGGCGCCCCCCTCGACGACCACCGAGTCGAACCCTCCGGCCCCACCCTCGATCCGGCCGGGGACCACCGCGAGTGGACCCAGGACGAAGGTGTCGGCGTTGCCGGCCGCGCCGTAGAGCACCTCGACACCCTCGAACGACACCCGCGCGACGTGCCCCGAACCGCGACCCGTCACCGCCCAGGTGCTGTCCTGTGCGGGCCCCACGAAGGTGTCATTGCCGCCCCCGCCGACGAACGAGACCCCCACCGGCAGGTCGGCCGAGCCGACGTTGAGGACGTCATCGCCCGCCCCACCCAGCAGCACCACGGACGTGACGCCGGTGAGGTCGAGCACCGTCGCCACGCCCCCCTGCCGGAGGACGAGGGACCCGGTCGATGCGTCGTAGTCCAGCTGCCAGGACGTGCCGCCCTCGGCGGCGTGCACCGTGGCCACGCCATCGACGACGGACCAGCCGGCGCCCGCTGGGGCAGCGACAGCGGGTCCGGGCTCCCACCCTCGGTCGATCTCGGTTGCCTGGTGAAGCGACTGCACAGCGGTCAACGCCTCCGTCGAGGTCGCCGCGGGGGCACCGGACTCCGGTGGCGCGGAGCCGCCGGAGTCCGGAGTCTCTGCCACCGCTGGGTCCGCAACGGTCGACCGCTCGATGGTTCCGGAGAGCTCCGAGGAGACGGCGCCGGGGGCCGGATCGGCGACCGGGCCAGCCGCTGTCCCGACGCTCGGCTGCCCGGCGTCATCGACGGGTGCGATCGGCTCGACCACCGTGGTCGTCAGCGCGATCGCTGCGGCGCCCGGTTCTTCGACCGGCTCTGCCAGTGGAGCCTGGGGGCTGGTCGGGGAGGCGGCGGCGAGATCCGACTCGGCCGCTGTCTCGTCGACTGCCACGACAGCTGCCTCGACCGGCACCCCGTGCCCGTCGCCAGCGGCGAGCGTCGCGGCCATCAGACCGCTCGTCGTGTGGCCCAGTCCCAGGGCGTGACCGATCTCGTGACGGACCACGGTCAGGAGGTCCATCCCGCCGCCGGCGACCCCCCAGCCCCACCCAGCCGCATCGACGTCGACCGTGACGTCCGCCCCCTGGGCGACGCCGAGCACCAGCCCGTCGAGCGCTGCGCCGACCACCGTGAGGCCAGGGACGAGGCCGGCGACATCGCTGCCGACCGCCGCCCACTCGGCTTGAGCGGTCGCGACGGCAGCAGCGAGCGCCCCCTCCGTGAGGTGGGTGTCAGGCCCAGCCGCTTCGGGCGGCGCCGCGGCAGCGGTTGACGACAGGGCCACCAGCGTCACACCGGGGTCGACGAGGATGCCGGAGCCCCAACTGGCCGTCTGCCCGAGCATGGCAAAGGCGACGAGCAGTCCGGCGAGCCGCTGTCGGGGCGGCCGACCAGACGGGAACCCCACGACAGCCCTCCCCCCCGGCGCACACCAGTCACAGCAGACTCGTGGAGAGATCAGCCTTGTCCCACGCGGGCGGCCAGGACAGGTCCGTCGGGACAGTTCTAGGACGCAGCGTGACTACGTACGGGTAGTCACCTCGCCACGTGTGCCGACACCATCACGCAACGCGACCGGAATCAGCCGCTGAGCAGGCCCCTCACTCAGGTTCGTTGCGCTGAGCACCGCCGACCCGATAGGGCGCTGTTACCCCTGCGTACATCAGGTGCGCCACCAGCCCCTCGGCCGCGTGCGGCAGATTGTGGCAGTGGTCCATCCAGATCCCGGGGTTGTCCGCCACGAAAGCGAGCTCGTAGCTGTCCCCGTCGGCGACATCCAGCGAATCCACCCACCACGGGCTGCCGGTCGCCTTGATCCCATTGCGGGAGAGGACCACGGCGTGGTGGCCGTGCAGGTGCATCGGGTGGGCCTCGCGGCTGTGGTTCTCCATCCGCATGCGGACCACGTCGCCCTCGGTCACGACGAACATCGGTACGTCGGGGAACAACCCGCCGTTGATCGACCACCACAGCCCCGGGCGGCCGTCCACGAACCCCGGCCGTCGCCCGATGGAGTAGTCGAAGGTCCGGGCGAACCGGGTTACGTCGAAGCCCAGCGCCGCGGGGCTGCCGTAGCTCAGCAGGTCCAGCTCGGTGCGCGGTTGCGGGACGACCGGGGCCCCCGAGCCGAGCACCAGAGCGCTGGTCCCGCCGAGCTCAACCCGTGCCGGCGAGGTCGTCTCCAGGTCGACCCGGCCACCAGCGGTGAGCCGGATGACCTGGTCATCGATCGACGTGGGCAGGTTGACGTCTCGTCCGTCCACCGCCACGACGCGGTACGACGAACCCGCGACCCACACCGACGCAGCACCGTTGTCGGTGTTGACCACCCGCACCCGGACCCTCGTGCCGCTTGGCGCCGGGACCTCGACGTCGCCGGTGCGGCCGTTCACGGTGGGGGTGCCGTCGTACACGTGCATGACGGCCAGCTGATCGGTCACCGCCGGGTCGAGCGGGCTGCGAGGGGTCACCACGAAGGCGCCGAACAACCCACGCTGCACCTGCACGTGCGACACCTGATGGGAGTGGTACCAGTAGGTGCCCGCATCCTCGGCGACGAAGCGGTAGGTGAAGGACCCGCCGACGGGCACTGCGTCCTGGGTGACGCCGGCTACTCCGTCGGCGGCGTTGGGGACGTCCACGCCGTGCCAGTGCAGCGTCGCCCCGTCCTCCACGGACTCGTTGATCAGCCGCACCTCGACGAGCTGACCTTGCACCGCCGTGACCGTAGGCCCGGGCGACGTGCCATTGACGGTGTAACCGTCGACCTCCGCGCCCGACGCCAGCCGGAACCGCTCCTGGCGGGCGGTGACCGTCACGCGGACATCCGCCGGGCGGGCGGGATCCGCCATCAGCGTCGCGACGCTCCGCCCGGCTGCATGCGCTGCGCCACCCTGACCGCCGCCGCCATGACCGCCACGCGGGCCACCGCCGTAGTCCAGGTAGCCCATGTCCATGACCGAGTAGGTGCCGGGCAACCGGCTCGCCTGCCACATCCAGGCCAGCGGCGCGACCAGCCCGACGGTGGCCGTGACGGCGACGAGCAGCCGCCACTTCTCCTTGGTCAAGCTAGGCGGTCATCGTCAGCCGACCGTCACCCGGTCGTCGGCCACCGGAGTCGTCGTACCGGCGCTGCGAGCCGCCTGCAGCGCGACCACCAGGATGGCGAAGGCGTTGAGGGCGTGCAGCGCCCCGAGGAACGGCAGGCTGCCGGAAGCGATCCCCATGACGACCTGCAGGACCACCAGACCGACCAGGATGCCAGCCCGACGGGTGCCATCGGGGACCTTCGCGAAGAACGAGAAGATGAGCAGCAGCAGGGCGATCAGCGGGATCAGCATCATCCCGTTGATGCCGTGGATGATGAAGCCGCCGACGCCCGCGAACTCCGCCGACTCGCTTTCGATCACCTGCTTGGTGAGGACTCCGCCGTCCTGCTCGACCCACTTGCCCACCCCGGCCTGCGCGTAGGCGATGGCCATCGCCTGGATGACGACCTCGACGACGAGCGCGTAGGCGAGCACGCGGTAGGCCTTGGGCATCCGGTCCCCCTGGAAGGTGATGCGAGCGGCGCTGGGCACGCTACTCCGTAGAGATCCGTCGACGCAGTCTCCGCGAGCACGGGTTGTGGTGCTCAACCTGAGTAGCCAGCCCGGTCATCGCGGGGAAGTCGGGCGAGCAAGAGCGAGCCCGCCATCACGAGTGCCTATGCTCGGATCTCGCAGGGTGCGCAGAGCCCGGCAACGACACGAAAGGCACAGAGTGACCGAAGGCCCTCTCGACCCGGGTAGTCCCGCTGAGCCAGCGACACCCGAGGACGAGCAGCGCCGGCGGCGAGGAGGTGCCTGGGCCCGGCGGTTGCTTCTACTGGGCCTGGTGCTGATGCTGGGCGTCGGTGTCGGGGTGTTTCTGCTCGACGACGACAGTCCGCCCCGGGAGGTCCTCGTCGAGGCAGCCAACTCGGTCGGCCCCGACCCGTTCACACTGACCGCCATCGCACCCACGCTCGGGGCGTCTCCGGCGCCCTCGCCAGCCCCTGGCCTGTTCGGTGGGACACGGGACAACGGCAAGTGCTCGCCCGACGCGCTCGTCACGTTCCTCGCGGCCAATCCGGACAAGGCGACGGCCTGGGCCGCTGCCCTCAACGCCGACCCCTCGCTGCAGTGGAGCGGCGGCGACAGCCTGGCGGCCAGCGACATCAAGGCCTACGTCAGTGGGCTCACACCGGCGATCCTCGCTGCCGACACACGCGTCACCAACAACGGCTACAAGGACGGCAAGGCGACCCCGCGCCAGTCGCTGTTGAAGAAGGGGACCGCCGTTCTCGTCGATGACAAGGGCATCCCGCGCGTCCGGTGCTTCTGCGGGAATCCGCTACGCCTGCCGGAGGGTGGCGGGGGCGGCGGCGCGTCCCTCGAACCCACAGCGTCCGCCACGGCCACGCCGTCGGCCACGGCCGCCCCGCCGCCGACGCCCTCCGGCGCCTGCATCCCCGACGCGCCCGAGACAGACGGTTGCGGGCCCGAGCCCACCGACCCCCCGTGTCCGCCGGTCGCTGCCATCCCGCCCGGCGTGACCGCCGTGACCACGGCTCCGGTGGACTTCAACGGCGACGGCACCCCGGATGTCCTGCGCGTCTACCAGGCCGGCGCCACGTGGCACGCGCGAGCCGAGGTGGCGGGCACCGGGATCGGGGACCTCGTACTGACGGGTCCCGGCCCAACGATGACCGCCATCGGCGGGGCGACGGTCGATGCCTTCCAGCCCGAGGAGGCCTGGGTGAAGGTCGGTTCGGGCTCCTCGACGGACATCATCGGGCTGCTGATGTACCGCGACTGCAAACTGCAGCGAGTCGAGCTGAACGGCAGCCCGGCCGAGTTTCCCGTAGGGGTCTCGGCCACTGCCGCCGACGGGGTCGCCTGCTTCGGCTTCGACACGGGGATCGAGGTGTTCACGACCACCAGCACCGACGGCGTGACCTACACCGGCAACTCCAACCTCTACACGATCGACCAGGGGAGCTCGCCGTTGAGCCTCGTGCTCGGCTCCACAGCTGCTCAGTCACAGACGACCTCCGACGGCGCGTCCTGGGATGCCCTGCACACCTTCAACTGCGACAGCCTCTCGGTGATCCCCTAGCGACCCCGTTGCCCTTGTCGTCGTGCGGCAGCAACGCTTGTTCGACGATGACCGTGCGAACACCTCGAGCACCGAGTCGATGACGGCCGGCTGACGCCCGTCGCGGAAGGCACGACGCGCCGATCGTTGGTCCACGCGCACCAGGACGGTGGGGAGAGTTGTCGCGCCCGACCGACGACGTCGGCCCTGACCGGGACGATGCTGACCGAAGTGCGTCCACCGGGATGCCATCTGGAGGGACCGCTGTGGACGCGAAGGCGCTGAGAGCAAGGCTGGTCGAGCTGTGTGGGACCACCGTCCCAGGAGCAGCGGTAGCGCTGACCGACGGCACCGACGTCATCGAGGTGGTGCACGGCGTGACGAGCCTGCGGACCCAGGTCCCGGTGACGCCGCAGACATTGTTCCAGATCGGCTCGATCACCAAGGTCTACACGGCGACAATCGTGATGGCCCTCGTCGACCAGGGCAAGGTCGACCTGGACGCGCCCGTGCAGACCTACGTGCCGTGGTTCGCCGTCTCTGACGCGGAGGTCTCGGCGACGGTGACGGTGCGGCACCTGCTCACCCACACCGCCGGTTTCGAGGGTGACGACTTCACCGACACCGGGAGAGGAGACGAGGCGCTGCGGGTCTACGTCGAGGGCCTGGCGAAGGCGACCCAGATCCACCCGATCGGCGCGATGTTCTCCTACTGCAACAGCGGCTTCTCGCTCCTCGGCCTGATCGTCGAGGCGGTGACCGGCACGTCCTGGGACACGGCGGTCCAGGATCTCCTGGCCACACCACTCGGGCTCACCCTCGGGACCTTGGCGGAGCAGGTCATCCTGCAGCCGCACGCCGTCGGGCACCTGGACCTGCCGACGTCGTCGGACGGCACCGAGCTGCAGGTCGCGCCGGTGTGGGCTCCGCCCCGCTCGGTCGGACCCGCCGGCACGATCTGCTCGTCGGCCGCCGACGTGCTCGCCTTCGGCCGGCTGCACGTGTCCGGAGGAGCAGGCGTGCTGACCCCCGAGAGCGTCGCCGCCATGCAGCAGGAGCAGGTGCTGCTCGATGACCCCTGGACCCTGGGTCGGGCCTGGGGCCTGGGTTGGATCCTCCCGACGCCCGGCGTCATCGGCCACGACGGCGCCACCTTCGGGCAGTACGCCTTCTACCGGCTGCACCCCGAGTCGGGTACGGCGATGGCACTGCTCACCAACGGCCCCGGTGCGCGCGCGGTCTACGAGGCGCTGTTCGACGAGTTCTTCGCGCCGCTCGCCAAGGTGACACTTCCTCGTACGGCGAAGCCGCCGGTTACTCCGGTGCCCGTGCGGGACGTGACCCGGTTGGTCGGCGACTACGAGCGGCAGGCAGTGCGCATCGAGGTGCGCGCCGCCGAGGGTGACGCGGTCGAGCTCACCATGGTGCCGCTCGGCCCGACTGCGGCGCTGGCCGGCCCACCCAAGGCGCTGCGCTTCATCGGCCTCGACGACGACACCCTGGTCACTGCCGAGCCCGTCGAGGGGGCGGGGGTGCACATGACGGCGCGGTTCATCCTGCCCGCGGACGGGGAGCCTGCTCAGTGGGTGCATCTGGGCGCCCGCGCCACGCCCCGGAAGTCATGACCGGCGCGACCTTCGGCTGGATGACATCAGCACTCGAGGAGCTGGTGTCCTGCGAGTCGCCGTCCTCCGATCACGCCGCGACCCGGGAGTGCGGTTCGGTGCTTGCGGCGATGGTGCGGGACCGCCTCGATGCCAAGCCCGAGCTGATCGAGATCGGCGGCTGCACCCACCTGCGCTTCACCTGGGGCGTGCCAAGGGTGCTCATCCTCGGGCACCTCGACACGGTCTGGCCGCTCGGCACGCTTGCCCGGTGGCCGTTCTCCGTCGATGGCGACGTCGCGACCGGCCCGGGTGCGTTCGACATGAAGGCAGGGGTGGTCCAGGCCCTTGCCGCCCTCTCGACCCTGCCGTCGCTCGAAGGGATCAGCCTGCTTCTCACCGTCGACGAGGAGATCGGGTCCCCGACCTCTGCGGATCTGGTGGTCGACAGCGCCCGTGGGTGCGCGGCAACGCTGGTCTGCGAGCCATCCGCGGGTGGCGCGCTCAAGACGGCCCGCAAGGGCATCGCGATGTATGAGCTGCTCGTCGCAGGCCGAGCGGCACATGCCGGTCTGGAGCCGGAGAAGGGCGCCAACGCCGGCATCGCCTTGGCCCACCTGGTGGTGGCCGCTGCCAAGCTGGGCGATGCTGAGATCGGGACCACGGTGACCCCGACGGTCCTGTCGGCGGGCACCACGACCAACACCGTCCCGGCCGCAGCTCGGCTCGCCCTCGATGTGCGGGCCGCAGTACCTGCCGAGCTCCCCCGGGTCGAGTCGGCGCTCCACGAGGCGGCGCGGTCCGCCGAGCTGGCCGTGCCCGGCACGACGGTGGAGGTCACCGGAGGAGTCAACCGACCGCCACTGGACGCCGCCTCCTCGGGGGACTTGTTCGCGCGGGCCTGCGCGATCGCGGCTGGGCTGGGGATGCCAGCGCTGCAAGGGGTCTCCGTCGGGGGCGGGTCAGACGGCAACTTCACAGCCGGCGTCGGCGTGCCGACGCTGGACGGGCTCGGTGCGGTTGGCGACGGCGCCCACGCCGAGGGTGAGCACGTGCTGCTCTCGGCCATGGAGCCGCGGGCGCGACTGCTCGCCGGGCTGCTCAGCGACCTGCGCTAGCCGCCCGCTCGCTTGGGGTCAGCACCGAGCCGCGAGCGGTACGCCGAGCTCGGAGCGGAACAGCCGCAGGTCATTGCCGCCCAGCACAGCCCGGATGTCGGACTCGGCCCAGCCTCGGCGTACCAGCTCCTCGGTGACGAGCGGAAGACCGGCCGGACCTTCGAGTCCCGGGACCAGCTTCTTGCCGTCGACGCCCTCGACCACCAGCTCGGTCGCGAGCGGATGGAGCTCGCGGAAGACCTGGTCGATGAAGTCCGGCCCGAGACCCACCGCACCCATGCCGCAGATCCCCGCGACGTGCTCGAGGTGATCGACGAGGCGGGCGACCGTGAAGTCCTCCTCGCGATCGGACAGGAAGCCGGCGAAGAAGTTGACGTTGATCACGCCCAGGCCGGTCGCGATCCCCTTGAGGCGCTCGTCGGTGAGGTTGCGATGGTGCCCCCGCAGCTCGTGCGCGGAGGAGTGGGTGGCGATGACCGGCCGACGCGCGATCTCCAGCACGTGGTCGACGCCGGTGGCGCCGAGGTGGCTGACGTCGACCATCATGCCGACCTCTTCCATCACCCCCACGGCTTCGACGCCAGCACGGGTGAGCCGGGACCCCGCTGCGTCCTCACCTGATCCGTCGGCGAGCAAGGTGCGCCCGAAGTGCGTGAGGGACGCGATCCGGACACCGACCCGGTGGAGGGTCGACAGCAGCTCGACGTCCGTGCCGATGGCCTCGCAACCCTCGAGGGCGAGGACCAGCGCGATGCGGCCAGCCGAGAGGGCCTCGTCGACGTCTTCGCCGGTGAGGCAGACCTGGACGTCGGCTGTGTTGCCGGCGGCGATGGTCCAGCCGGACTCGACCATCTGCAGCGTCTTGCGCAGCGCGCCCTCGGGGCGGAAGTCGTCGTCGATGTAGACCGGCAGCACTTGTACGTCGACGCCGCCGGCGCGTAGCTGCGGCAGCCACGACTCGCGGAAGTAGGCCGCTTGCTGGGAAACCGGGCGCCGACTGGTGAGCATCAGCAGGTCGTCATGGGTGTCGACCAGAACAGCGTCGTGGTGCAGTGCGAGGTGATCCATCACTTCTCCAGGACGAAGCAGCCGCTGGTGCTCATTCCAGTAGCCCGGTAGCCGGCGGCGAAGGCGGGGACGAGGGCCTCGCGGAGCGCCATCCGCCAGGCCCTGCCCGCGACCGGGTTGCTGCCGCGCAGCGCCTCGATGTCCTCGGGGAGGCAGACGAGCAGCCGCCGGCCGTCACCCGGCAGGACCGCGGCCGGCCAGGGGAACCCGTCACGTTCCTCGAGCACGGTGAAGCCATCGGCGGGCAGGGAAGGGGCCGCTGCCAAGGAGTCCAGGAGAGACCAACGGGTGAACAACCGGTCACTCGCCTCCCCCGCGTTGAGGCCGTCCGTCATCGGGCCGTAGAAGTCGACGAGGTACTCCACCCCGACCGCCCGGAGCTTGCGCAGGTTGAACCAGGCGTTGCGCCGCACCAGCGGGTCGAACGTCCAGGTAATGGTGTCGATCCCCCGATCGAGGGCCCACGTGCGCTGGTGCAGCTTCAGCGCCAGCCCGATCCGCCGGCCCGGATCCAGCACACCGGAGATGTGTGAGTGCAGCGTGGGCGCAGGGTTCATGCCCAAGAAGCCCGAGGAGGCGCCGACGAGCCGGTCGCCGTCATAGGCACCGAAGACGTAGCCGCCGGCGTGCTCGACGGCCCGCATCACATCGGCGGTCAGCGGCGGCTTTCCCGGCTCGGTGCGCCAGATCTGCGCGAACAGCTCCTCGGCCTCCCGCACGGCCGGCAGCGAGTCGAGGGGGTGCAGCCGCACGGCTGCCTCGGCAGCTACCGCCTGCGACAGCTCGCGAGCGCGCGCCGCTGGGCTCGTCAGGGCAGCCGAGGTGCTCACGCGGACAGCGTGCCGCCCGCAGCGCAACGCTGCATCGTCCGTCCTGCAAAACACGGGACGCGCGCTTCGTCGGATGGGACAGGAGGCAGCGCTCTGGCGTTCATCATCGACGGAGCCGTTCTCGCGCCTCTGGCGCGACGGAAAGCAACGCGAGCACCCCCCGCTGCACCTGCGCCACCCGCTGCCGCTCGAGGGCAGACTCGGTGCGGTCCAGGTGCACGATCAGCAGGGCCAGACCGGTGCCGAGCAGAGCGATCCCCGCGAACGCCCCGCTGATGAGGTAAGGCACCTGGAAGGGCACGACGAGCGTTGCCGCGACCCCCCGATAGCCCTGCCCGAGCAGCGCCAGACCGACGACGACGAACCCCGCGAACACCAGGCTGACCGAGACCCGGGGATCACGCAGGATCGTCCAGAGCTCGCTCACCGACGACCGTCAGGGTCCAGTGCAGCCGAGAGCTCCTGCAACGCGTCGGCGAGCAGCGCCGTCTGCTGCTCGCGAAGGACCGCGTCGCGCCGCTTGGCCGCCACATTGACCACGGTCACTCCGACCATCACCAGCGCCAGGCCGGTCAGTCCTCCCGACACCAGGTAGGGGAGCTGGAGGGCGACGTTGGTCTCGGCCGCTACCTGTCGCCAGGCGATGGCGATGAGCACGAAGCCGATCACGGTCAGCGCCACCCCCAGGTAGGTGGGTGTCGGCGACAGCGGCCGCAGCGCCGGGAGCCGAGATCGCGTGCTGTTCAGCGGATCTCCGGTGGCGATCGTGATAGGTGGGCTGTCGACGGCGGTCACTGCTTCCTCCGGTGCGGGTGGTGTTGTGCGGGCACTTCTTGGCTCGCTCATGTCTGGGTCAGGTGAAGTTGGAGGTGGACGACCAGGCGTTCGACCGGGTCGTCGAGGTCGAGAGCGGCCAGCTCGGAGAGCCGCCGCAACCGGTAGCGGAAGGTGTTGGGGTGCACGCCGACGAGGTCCGCCGCCACGCGCACGTCCCCGAAGGCGTCGAGGAAGGCACGCAGCGTCGCGACGTAGGACGTCGCCTTCTCTGCGTCACTGGCCTGCAACAGCTGCACCTTGCCCGCGAGCAGCGCCGGCCGATCGGCCGCCAGGTCGCTGAGCAGGAGCAGGACCATCGCCGCCCGCACGTCGTCAACGTGCACGGCAGCGTGGCTCGGCCGGTAGGAAAGGACCCGCAGCGCGTGGTCGACCTCGCGACGGGCGGTCATCAGGCCAGCGAGACCACGTGGTTGGTGCGAGACCGCGGCCTTGACCTGCAGCCGCAGTCCGGTGCCGACCCGACGCGCCAGGTCGTCGCCGAGCTGCCGGGCCTCGTCGGCTTCGCCCGTGCGGCCGGGCAGAACGGCGTAGACGGTGCTGCCCGACGTCACGGACATGACGTTGCGCCGGAACGCCCGGCACGACAGCACCACGAGGTCGACGGCTCGGTCGAGCACCAGCGGCCCCGCGTCGTCAGTGACGAGCGGCTCCATCGCGATGACCACGAGCGGCGCATCCGCGGCCATCTGCAACCGACCGGCGAGCAGGGCCGACGGCAGCCGCTCCTCCAGCACCGCCCGCAGCTGCTCCCCGGACTTGCGGCGCTCCAGGTCCTCGCCGGATCGCGAGCGCAGCAGGTGCAGCGCGGCCATCGAGGCGGCCTCGCGCAGCGCCTCCTCGGCTTCGGCGCCGAGGGGACGATCACCCTCCTGCACCCAGATCGACCCGAGGACCTCACCACCCGCGCGCACGCTCACAGCCAGCCGCGGGGAGATGCCGTCGAGGTTGACCCGCACCACCTCATCGCTTGCCCACAGCCGCTTGAAGACACCGAGATCAGTCAGCCTGGTGAGCCACTCCGCGGGAACCCGGCGGCCCAGGATGGTGTCGCGTCGGGGGCCGTCGACAGGATGGGCGCTGGAGGAGTAGGCGAGCACCGTGGAGTGCTCATCCTCGATCGTGGTGGCGCCGCCGACGAGGGACGACACCGCATCGGCCAGCCCGAAGAGGTCACCGAGCGGGGTAGATGACGTGTCCTGCCCTCGCTGCCCGGTCGCCGACCGGGCCGTCCGCAGCAGCGTGTGCAGCTGGCCCCAGGCCGCGTCCTGCGGTGCGGCGAGCAACGCCACGCCTGCCGCTTCTGCCGCGGCGACAAGGGGCGCGGGCAGTGGACCATCCGCCTTGACAAGCACCGCGGAGGCGCCGAGCTCGCCGTAGCGGGTGATGACGTCGACAGCACTGTGCCGGCTGGCGTCGACCCCCACCGCAAGCACCAGGTCGTAGCGACCGGCGGCGGGCTCGGACACCGGGTCGTGCACAACGGGTTCTCCGATGGCCACCTCAAGACCGAGGGGCGCGGTCAATACCCGCACCACACCCACGCCGAGGGCGTCGACGACGGCGCCCAGGGTCGGGCCGATGGACTCGGGGGCGGTGGGCGACACATGTGGAGCGTCCTCCTGCGCCGGGTCAGCCGCCAGCAGCTCACCGGTCTCGACGACGGTGGGCATCACGGGCGCCTCATCGCAACGCCTCGTGCACGCGCTTGGCGGTGCTCGGCCCAAAGCCGCGCAGCGCAGCGATCTCCGCGGGCGTCGCCGCGCGCACTGCCTCCACGCTGCCGAAGGCTCGCAGCA